>JAJBVU010000200.1 GCA_020859645.1 Eubacterium sp.
ATTTAAGCCTAAAAAATATGATAAATAAAAATACTCAGCAGAAAAATCGAATTTCTTCGAAATGGCTATACCACTTTTGCATTATTTCTTCACTGTTGGCTTCTATAATTCTTAAAAGCTGTCTTAGCTTTGGTTGAGAAATTCTTGAGTTGTTATTGCAAATAAGTGCTTTTCCCGATTTTGTTATCCACACTTTTGTTGCATTAGCTGTTGGGGTGTGTTCTGCAATGTGAACGTGAACAGGTTCTACAGGGTCATTTTCGTTTGACCAAAAATATATTATATATTCTCCGACCCTAAAAATTTGCGGCATTGGCAAAACCACCTTTTTGAGAGTATTCCATAATCAAATGGGCATTTTTTTCAACAAGTTTTTTTAAATAAGAAATTTCGCTTTCCGAAAAGCCTTCAATATCTTCCCACTTGTATTCGGGCAGATAGCATACAGCACTGTGAAATCCGTCATAAACAGGCTTTTCAATATATACCTTGACCTTGCCGTTGGGCTTCATTTCGGAGTGAACAATTTCTGTTTTGTCGGGCAGAGTTAAAAAAGGGTACATCATAGCTATTACCTCATTTCCTTTTGTTCTTAAGCATATCATATAATTCCGCAAGCCAGCCGGGATTATAGTCAGAAGTATATCTGAAGCGGTTGTTGATTATTTCGGCAGCCTTTACAAAGCCGTTTTCATTGTCATAAAAGTCAACTCTATCGCAGTAGGGTATAAGCTCGGTTAAGGCGGAAAAACGCTTGTTGAAACGTCTTACAACATCTTCGGAAGGAATATTGTGACCGCCTTTCTTCACTCTGTTTTCAATGCGCAGAAGGCTTTCCTCGGCGTTTGAAAGACCAATGTAATATAGGTGTATATAATAGCCCTGTTTTCGGGCTTGTGAAACAGTCTTTAAAACAGTGTGACCGGAGAGGGTGGTTTCCTGCGTAAAGGACACATTCATATTTAAACAGCTTTTTATTTCTTCAACTGTGTCTGCCATGTGACCTAAGCTTGTGTCTGTTTCTTTAAGAACACCTAAGAAGCTTGATTTGCCTACGCCGTTTACTCCGGCTATTATTGTGTATGTGTTCATTAGGCATTCCTCCCGGATAGTCGAAAAGGCACCGACAAGGCTCCCCTTGAGGGGAGCTGTCAGCAATGTTGATTTTTGTAAAAAAATCGGCGTTGCTGACTGAGAGGTGGAGCCTTTTTTACGTCTTATTTATTTTTCGGATTTTTCACAAGCCAAAGCCAAAACCTTATTGCTTCTGTCCAAAAAGTCGGTCAGCTCTTCAGCGGAAAGGGGTCTGTGACTCATAGCGGCAAGATCATAAACCTGTTTAACCACAAGGTCTATATTTTCCTTATCGCTTTCATCAAGATTCAGAAGCAGCTTTATGACGTTGTTGTCGGCGTTCAAAATAAGGGTCTCAGCCATAGGCATATCGCCGCCGAAGCCGTAAAGCTTAGACATTTCCATCATTCTGCGTGACTGCTCGGAAAGCTCAATCATAGCTGAAACATTGTCAGCCTTAAGCTTTTCAACCTTAACCGTCAGGCTTTCCTTGCCCAAAACGTCCTTAAAAAGCTTTTCAAGCTTTTCGGCTGTGTCCTTGTCGGCGTCTCCCGACTTTAAGACCTCGTTTATGTCGGAGTCTATTCTCAAAAACTGAACGCCCTCGTTATACATTTCCATATAATTTACATAAGGCACGTCAATCTGATTATCCAAAACAACGGCTTCAAGGTCGTTTTCCTTAAACATACTTACATACTGAGCCTGCTGTTTTTCGTCGCTGACATAAAATACCTTCTTTTCGGTTTTGGCTTCGTTGGCTTCAAGATATTCATTAAGGGTCTTGTAGCCGCCGTTAATTGAACGGTAGATAAGCGAGCCCTTAACCTTTTCATAGAAGTCCTTGTCTCTCAAACAGCCGTATTTAATGAAGGTATTAATGTCCTCCCAGTTCTTTTCGTAGGTTTCTCTGTCCTTTTTGAACAGCGAATTAAGCTTGTCTGCCACCTTTTTAACGATATATTTTGAAATTTTGCCCACATAGCCGTCATTCTGAAGGAAGCTTCTGCTGACGTTAAGAGGCAGGTCGGGGCAGTCGATAGTACCCTTAAGAAGGAGCAGAAATTCGGGAATGACTTCCTTGATATTATCCGCAATAAACACCTGGTTGTTATAAAGCTTAACCTGACCCTCGATTGCGTCAAGCTCTCTCTTAAGCTTGGGGAAGTACAAAATGCCCTTAAGCTTAAAGGGATAATCCATATTCAGATGAATCCAAAACAGGGGGTCATTAAAGTCTGTGAAAACCTTGTGATAGAAGCTTTTATATTCCTCGTCTGTGCAGTCCCCGGGGTTTTTAAGCCAAAGAGGGCTTACATCGTTTACGGGTTCGGGCTTTTTCTCCTCAGCCTCAGTTACGCCCTCAGAACCTTCTTTGATTTCTTCTGTTGCGGCTTCAGCGGCTTCCTTTCTCTGCTCGTCTAAATCCTCAAAATAAATTTCAACAGGCATAAAGTAGCAGTATTTAGTCAAAATTTCTTTAATCTTATATGGGTTTAAAAACTCCTTGCTTTCTTCGCTTATGTGAAGGATAATGTCAGTACCTCTTTCTGTTCTGACGCCTTCGTCAAGCTCAAACTCTATGCCGCCGTCACAGCTCCAGTGTGCCGGTTTTGCACCCTCAATATATGAAAGGCTGTCGATTTCAACTCTTTCCGCAACCATAAAAGCGGAATAAAAGCCTAAGCCGAAATGACCTATAATGTCATTTTCTCCGCCGATTTGGTCTTTATATTTTTCAATAAAAGAGTTTGCTCCCGAAAAAGCAATCTGATTGATATATTCTTTAATTTCATCGGCTGTCATACCGATACCGTTGTCTGAAACGGTGATTGTTTTATTTTCCTTATCGAGACTTACGGTGATTTTATAGTCGCCTTTGTTTTCGGCTTCGCCCATAGTCACCAGCTTTTTAAGCTTGTTTACGGCGTCGCAGCCGTTTGAAACGAGCTCTCTTAAAAAAATATCCGTGTCGGAATAAAGCCACTTTTTAATAATAGGCAGTAAATTTTCACTGTTAATGGAAAGACTTCACTATTCCATAAATAATCACTACTTTCTTTAAAATCCA
>JAJBVU010000308.1 GCA_020859645.1 Eubacterium sp.
CAAATTTGTGATAATATATTCTTACACAAAGGAGGTATTTTTATGTCATTGAAGGTTTTAATGGTAGCGTCTGAGGTATCGCCCTTTGCTAAAAGCGGCGGTCTCGGCGATGTAACAGGTTCACTTCCGAAGGCATTACAAAATGCGGGGGTTGAGGTTTGCGTAGTATTTCCTAAATATAAGTCTGTAAAGCAGGAATATGTTGATTCCGCTGAATATATAACGGGCTATGACGTAACTCTTGACTGGAGAGTTCAGCACGCCGACATTTTTAAGCTTAAGGCAGACGTTCCTACCTATATGATAGGCAATGATTTTTATTTCGGCAACAGAGACGGTTATTACGGCTACGGAGATGACTGTGAGAGATTTACTTTCTTCTCAAAGGCAGCTTTGGAAATAATAAATTACATTGACTTTGTTCCCGATGTAATTCACACAAATGACTGGCAGACAGGTCTTGTAAGCCTTTATCTTAAAGACAAATATTCAAAGATAAGCTTCTATCAGAATATTAAGTCACTTTATACTATTCACAACCTGCAGTATCAGGGTGTATTCCCTTCAAGCTGTCTTTCTCTTATGGAGCTTGACTACGGCTATTTGACATCAGACAAGCTTGAATTTTACGGTGCTGTAAACCTTATGAAGGGCGGACTTGTTTATGCCGACGCTATAAACACAGTTTCAAAAACTTACGCAGAAGAGGTTAAGCGTCCCGAATACGGCTATCAGCTTGACGGCGTTATGAGAAGCAGAGACAATGTTCTTTACGGAATTGTAAACGGCATTGACTACGAGGAAAATAATCCTGCCACAAGCAAAAAGATTTTCGTAAACTATGACGTAAATTCTATCGAAAAGAAGAAAGAAAACAAGTTTAAGCTTCAGGAAGAATTAGGTTTGCCTGTTTGCGATGTTCCTATGATTTCAATTATTTCACGTCTTGCAGACCAAAAGGGAATAAACCTTCTTTTGGATATTGCCGGCGAGCTTCTTTCAAAGGACGTTCAGCTTGTAATTTTGGGAACAGGCAACAGCTATTTCGAATACCGCTTCAGAGAGCTTCAGTCATGGTATCCCAAGAAGGTTTCCGCTAATATTACCTTCAACGATACACTTGCTCAGAAGATTTATGCAGGCTCGGATATTTTCCTTATGCCTTCACTTTTCGAACCCTGTGGTTTAGGTCAGCTTTTCGCTATGAGCTACGGAACAATTCCCGTTGTAAGAACAACAGGCGGTTTGGTAGACACAGTTGAACACTATAACCCCGAAACAGGCAAGGGCAACGGCTTCAAGTTCCAAGACTTCTTAGGCAGCGGTCTTATGTGGGGCATAAACGAAGCTCTGAGACTTTATGAAGACAAAGAGCAGTGGACACAGATTATGAAGAACGCAATCAACACACGTTTCTCATGGGAGGTTTCCGCACAGGAATATATTAAGCTTTATAAAATGCTCTGCAATAAAGAAGATTAAAACATAATATTTCGGGAGCTGTTAAAAATAAAAACAGCTCCCTTTTAACTTATAGAAACATATAACAGGTGAAAATTATTATGGAAAATAAACTTTATGAAAACAATGAAAAAGCCGAAAGAGTGGTTTTAATTGCCGTTGACTTTGAGAACGGCTCTCAAAGCGTTGACGAATGTCTGGACGAGCTTGAGGATTTGGCTGAAACTGCCGGAGCCGAGGTTGTGGGCAGAATGGTTCAGAAGAGAGAAGCCCCGAGCCGTTCAATGTATTTCGGTAAGGGAAAGACGGAAGAGTTAAAGTATTACTGCGAGACACTTGAAGCTGATGCAGTAATATGCGACGACGAACTGAACCCTTCTCAGACAGACTATCTTGAAAAAAACACAGGTCTTAAAATTATGGACAGAACCCTTTTGATTTTGGATATTTTTGCAAAGCACGCTGTTTCCGCAGAGGGTAAAGTTCAGGTGGAGTTAGCTCAGCTTAAATATAAATCATCTCACTTAACGGGCAGAGGTCGGGAGATGTCTCGTCTCGGCGGCGGCATAGGCACAAGAGGTCCCGGCGAAAAAAAGCTTGAAACAGACAGAAGAAGAATTGCTGACAGAATAAGCGAGCTTAATAAAAGCCTTAAGGAAATTGAAGAGCACCGAAGCGTCATAAGAGAAAAACGGCTAAAGTCCCAAACTCCCATAATTGCCTTAATAGGCTATACTAATGCAGGTAAATCTACTCTTATGAATGCATTGACAGGGTCGGACGTTCTCTGTGAAAACAAGCTTTTTGCAACCCTTGACACCACAACGAGGAAAATAAAGCCAACAGAGGAATCAAGGCTTGAATATATGTTTACGGACACGGTAGGCTTTATTAACAAGCTTCCTCACGGACTTATTAAGGCTTTTAGGTCAACACTTGAAGAGGTTAAGTATGCGGATATTTTGATACACGTGGCTGACGCTTCAAACCCCAACTGCGGTGAGCAGATGAAGGTTGTTTACAGCCTTCTTGATGAACTGAAGGTTAAGGACGTGCCTGTAATTACTGTGTTTAATAAAACAGATAAGGAAATTGTTACTCCCCTGCCCTCAGACCATAACGCAGAATATATTTTACAGATTTCCGCTAAATATAAAAAAGGCATTGACACACTTCTCGACACAGTTGAAAAAATTGTTAAATCCTTTAAAACAGAGGTAAAAGCCCTTATACCATATAATGAGGGAAATCTTTTAAACAATGTGTATAAAAACTGTGAGATTGTGGAAAGCAGCCACAGACAGAACGGGACATTTATTAAAGCTTATGTAAATGAGGAATATAAACAGAGACTTCAAAAATTTGAGGTTAAGGAGTAAGCTTATGAAATTAAAGGTTATTGAGGGAAGCTTTTCAATCTGCAAGGTAAAGGATGTAAGTAATATTGACTTAAACAATGAATTTACTTTTGTTTCCGTTACAGATGAAGAAATATCTCTTGTGTGCAAAACAGAGTATATTAAAGAAAATGCTATTGTGACAACTGAAAGAGACGACGGCTGGAAAGCCTTCAGAATTGAGGGTATTTTGGATTTTTCTCTTTTGGGTATAATTGCTGATATTTCAAAAATTTTAGCTGAAAGTAAAATAGGTATTTTCGTTGTATCAACATATAATAC
>JAJBVU010000228.1 GCA_020859645.1 Eubacterium sp.
TTTATTTATATTTTAAAAATTGCTTAACTGCAATAAGCTTATTGTTTTTACTTTCATTTCATCGGGCATACATCACAGCATCTGTAGCAACGCACACATTTATCAGCCGAAATTACGGGATAATCAAAGCCCTCCTCATCAGGTCTCATACATATTGCATTAACAGGACATACTGCATAACAAGCTGTACAGCCGCAGCAGTCTTCTCTTTTATTATACAGTTCCGGAAGCTTTTTATCTGTATCCTTGCCCGGCTCTGCGGCAGTCCGCTGCCTCCGATGGTTATGTCAGTATAACGGACAGACTTGTGAGGAGTGTATTTTCCGCTTGTTATTTCATAATTTTTATCACAGTCGGGCTGGGAAGAACCGGGCAGATATTCACCGGTACTGTATTGATAAATACGTTCGAAATGTACCGGCTGAATATTTTCCCGTTTCTTTCTTATTTTTTTGAATAATCCCATTATAATTCACCTTTGTTCCGCAAATAATTATTTTTTTAATATCCTTTTTACGGCATTTTTTGCTTTGACGATAATTTTTTTCTTTAGCGAAGTCTTTGTCAGACTTCTGAGATAATCAAAATCAATTGCTCCTTTGCCGTAGAAATCAGCCCTATTTTTCGGCAAAAATACCGAGGATACAGCATTACTGTTTTTTTCCTTTACTTCTCCTATATCAATTTGGAAAAACTGAAATTTGCTCTGTACGTCTTTCCATATATCTTCGCCGCATTTAGAATGAATCAGTATAACAGATGTACCCTTATCATCAAACATCTCAGGCAAAACCACATTAACTCCCCAATAATCCGCCAGCGTAATATCCGAATTTCTCTCTATAGTCTTAAATCGGCACTGATAGCAGGAGGGTCTTAAATAAATATCTTGAAGAAATCCCTTCATAAACAAATCTTCCTGCTGTGTCTGTCTGTAGCGGCTGCCATCTTTAAAGTCTATTCTTAAAGAAAAATGAATCCATCCCTCTGTCTTGTCACGAAAGCTCACAGATGTTACTTCTCTGCCTTTTGCCGCTTCAGTGAGATATTTTTTCCAAACGAAAGGGCTCGGAACACCATGGCAAATAAAATCCACAGTTAAAAGCTTTTCATATTCTTTTCCGAGATAATATTTCAGCCCTTCAATTTGACAGGGAGTTCCTGAAAATAATACGATGCGTCCTGCTTTGAGATTTCTTTCGGCGTCTTTGTATTCATCTGCCATGCTGCTCTGAACATACTTGCTTCCCAGAAAATCATATAATCCTTCTGCGCTGTCGGTATGTCCATGTACTACTGACCAATTTTCATTAAATTTTGCGCCATACACAATGCCGCCGTTTTTAATTATTCTTTCGGCAAGCTCATAAAATACGGCGCCGGAAGAACTCCTTTCCCTTATATTATCATTCTTGTTAACAGCTGCATAAGCAATAGTATTCATTACGCAGCCACCTCCGAATTAACGGCAGTTTCTAAGCTTGAATTTGCTGCATGGATAATTAAATATACAATACGGGGATAATTAATTACCCCCCCCCAATTTTTTTATCATATTCTTGACCTTTCTTTTTATTCTTACCGCTATCGGTTTTCCGGTCAGATCTTTCACAAGACCGCAGAAATCCTCTCCTTCAGCCAACCGCCTGAAGAAATCCTCTCTTTTGTCCGGAAATTCAGAGGATATAACAGCGCTTGAATTATGTTTAACAGCCTGTTCGGGAAACGTTGATTTAAAAACCATTAAATCGGAAACACTGTTAAATAATTCTTGTCCTGCTTCACTGTGAATAAATACAAGAGAGGTTCCCCTGTCATCATCCATCTCCGGCTGTTCTTTATTAACTCCCCAATAGTCTCCCAGAGTTATATCTGTTTTACGCTCTGTTCCTTTAAATCTGCAGGAGCTGCAGGACGGACGGAGATAAAGATTATCTATAAAGCCATTCATATATGCGTTATCAGTGTAAAGCTGAATTTTACAGCTTCCTTTTAAATCTGTAAGCTTCCAAGAGTAATTCTTCCAGCCCGATGACTTGTCTCTCATATTCACAAAAACCGGATTAAACCCTTTGTTTCTCAGTGAATTACAGTAGCTTTTCCATGCCCTGCCGGTCGGAACGCCGTGACAGATTAAATCAACTGTTATGAGATTGTTTAAATCTGTGCCGCAGCCCTCTATATATGAAAGAAGTCCGCCGCACTGACACGGAAACCCTGCAAACAGGACTGTCATTCCGTTTTTCAATTCATCTTTAACAGCCTTAAACGTATTTCCCAATTCAGATGGCATATATTTTGATCCGAGACTCTCAATCAGTTCATTTTCACCGGTTATTATTTTATGTTTTACATTCAGTCCGTCATAACAAGCAGCAAAAACAACTCCTCCTTTACACAAAACCTCCTTGGCAAGCAGATAATAAATTCCGCCGGAAGAGCTTTTTAAACGTATATCCTCATCTTTGTTATAACATGCATAAGCCTTTGTTTTCATACTTACCAATCCTTAATTGAGCATCAGTTATTTTTTCTTTAAAATCTTTTTAAGCGGTTCCGTAATAAATCCTCTTTCGTAGTCATTCATACCTATAAACCACATAGATAAACAATAAACCGATGCATAGATCACAATACAAACCAACAAAACAATCAGTGAATTTACGGAAACAAACAGGTTAATAACAACTCCCAAAACAAGAGGAATAATAAGCGCCGAGATAAAGCCTGCTATACTCTTCCAATAATAGAACATATTAAGCCCTATTCTGTTATGATAATACCAATTCATAAAAAAGATGTTTCCTACCGTTAAAGAAATTGCCGTACCGAAAGCAGCGCCTGCGGGACCGAACAATTTAATCAGCGGAATACTGATGAACACGTTGGCAATAGCTATAAAGAAATAAACTATTGACCGAGCCTTATGCATATTCTTTGCACGCTGAATTTCTATTCCCAAATTTTGAATAAGAGGCACCGTAACCGGAACAATCAGCAGCATCGCCACATAATAAGCATTTTCATATCCTTCGCCTGCCCAAAAATTTATAAACGGCTGACCGAAAAAACCGAAGCCCGATAATATTAAAGCAAGTATTATAAACTGAATACGTCCTACTCT
>JAJBVU010000285.1 GCA_020859645.1 Eubacterium sp.
TAAAACAGGTTATAATAAATTTAATAAGGCTATTTAAGAAATTTATGCTTTACGCAAAACCCGGTGTGTTTGCAGAATCGGAGGAGTATAATGTGATTGATGCAGTAAGCTGCGGAGGTGTTGTTATATTCAAGGGGAAGATTTTGCTGCTCTATAAAAATCAAAACGGCAGGTATATGGGTTGGGTTATGCCGAAAGGAACGGTTGAACCCGGAGAAACATTTAAAGAAACGGCACTTAGAGAAGTAAAGGAAGAATCGGATGTAGATGCCAAAATCATTAAATATATAGGAAAAACTCAATATACCTTTCGTGGAACGGAGGATATTATAAACAAAACCGTTCACTGGTATTTTATGACGGCAAACTCCTTTCATTACAAACCTCAAGCAGAAGAGTTTTTTGCCGATGCAGGCTTTTACAAACAGCACGAGGCATATTATCTGTTAAAATTTCACGATGAAAAACAGATAATGCGCAGAGCCTATTTGGAATATCTTGATATGAGAAATAAAGAAAACTCCATAAGATATTTTAAACGGGACATTTATTAAAAGCGTTGCCGATAAACAGTCAGCCGGGCAGGCTTACACAGCTGATTGTTTGTCAGGCAAACGAAAATGAAAGTTTTTTAAGGAGGTAATTATATGGACAGTTCATATAAGAATACGGTTGAAGAAATTAAAAACCGTTTGGTAAATCTCGAACGCAAGTCAGGGCTTAAGCTTCTTTTTGCGGCGATTATTGCCGGTGTTCTTGTAACCCTTGTTGTGATTTATTTGGTTTTAAAATTCCGCACTCCCGATTTAGCCGATGAATATTATGACTTTGAGGATGCAGATGAAGATTCCTTCCCCTTTGATGAGGAAGAGGACTTTGAAGACGAGGAAGACCCCGACGAGGCTTGATTATCGTAAAAAACATTAAACAGGCAGACCGTAATATGCGGTCTGCCGATTTTATTTTTGAAAAACAGAACATGCACCAACCTAAAGCCGTTGTTATATATTATAGTGTATAACGCCTATAACGCTTTTTGGAGGTGCTTTTTTAATGATTAAAAGCTTACCCCTTTCATGTATCCCTGTGGGTGCGAGAGGAATTATTTCCGCTGTAAACGGAGATTTCAAAAACAAAGACAGACTGTCTGAACTGGGCTTCACTAAAGATACAGAGGTTATGGCTCTTCACAAAAGCCCAACCGGCGACCCTGCCGCATATTATATAAAAGGCTCGGTTATGGCTTTAAGACGTGAGGACGCAGACAACATTTTGATAAAATTTCGGGAGGAATACTGACTTGCCCCCTGAAATAATCGCCCTCTGCGGAAACCCCAACACAGGCAAAAGCACTGTTTTCAACACATTAACGGGCTGCCGCCGCCACACGGGAAACTGGAGCGGAAAAACCGTTGAAAGCGCCTCGGGGGTTTTCGAAGGCTTTTTAATCTGCGACCTGCCGGGAATGTATTCCCTGTCGCCTAAATCGGAGGACGAAAAAAACGCAGCGGATTTTTTAAAAAACAACGAAGCCCGTCTGACAGTAATAACCGCAGACGGAACCTGTCTTGAACGGAGCCTTATTTTGGCTCTTCAAATAACCGATATTTCAAAAAAGGCTGTTTTATGCATAAATATGATGGACGAAGCGGAGAAAAAGGGCATAAAAATAAATACCGAGGGGCTTTCAAAGCGTCTCGGCGTAAAGGTTATTTTATTAAGCGCCGCCAAAAACAGGGGTATTGAAGAGCTGAAGCAGACCATAAGGGAGGGGGTTCCCGAAAAAGAAGTAAGCCCTCTTAAGCCTATAGAGGAATATTCAGCTCTTGCCGGAAAGCTTTTTAATGAATTTGTAACAGCCGCTCCCTCGAAAAAAATACCCTTAGAAAGGCATATTGACAATATAATTTTAAACAGCTTTGCAGGGCTTTTTGTTATAGCCGCCGTTTTCGCCTTTCTTTTGTGGCTCACAGTTATCGGGGCAAATTACCCCTCACAGGCTCTTGCCTATGCCTTTGATGAAGGCGAAACAGTCCTTTCTGCCCTTTTCGACAGCCTTAATATTCTGCCCCCTGTGAAAAGCCTGATTATAGACGGGATTTACGGAATAGTTTCTCAGGTGGTTTCGGTTATGCTGCCGCCTATGGCAATATTCTTTCCCCTTTTCACTTTTCTTGAGGACTTGGGCTTTCTTCCCCGAATAGCCTTTGTTATGGATCGGTTTTTCAAGGGCGCAGGCACAAGCGGAAAGCAGACACTGTGTATGTGTATGGGCATAGGCTGCAACGCCGCAGGAGTTGTTTCCGCAAGGATAATAGAGTCGCCCTCTCAGCGGAGAGCCGCAATCCTCACAAACGTCTTTATGCCCTGCAACGGCAGATTTCCCCTGATCATAACCCTTTCAGTTATGTTTTTTTCGGTTTCGGGGGCAAAAAGCCTGACGGCGGCTCTGTCGATTTTAGCCGCACTGATTTTGGCTGCGGCGGTTACTTTGCCTGTTACTAAGCTGCTTATGAAAGGCTCCGAAAGCTCCTTTATTTTGGAGCTGCCCCCTTACAGAGTTCCCCGTCTCGGTCAAATAATAGTCAGAAGCTTTAAGGACAGAACTGTTTTTGTTCTTTCAAGGGCAGTAACTGCGGCGGTTCCGGCAGGCATAATAATTTGGCTTATGCAAAACATTAATATAGGCTCGGTGCCCTTGGCAGTGTGCCTTTCAAGGCTTTTAGACCCTGTGGGAAGGCTTATGGGGCTTGACGGAGCCGTTGTTACGGGCTTTATTTTGGGTCTGCCTGCCAACGAAATTGTTTTGCCGCTGATACTTATGCTATATCCCTCAACGGGAGCCGATACCAAAACAGTTCTCCTTCAAAACGGCTGGGGCATAAAAACCGCCCTCTGCGCAGTTATTTTCTGCCTTTTTCACTTTCCCTGCGCCACAACTCTTCTTACAATAAAAAAAGAAACAGGAAGCCTTAAGGATACCCTCCTTGCGGCGGCTCTGCCTACGGGCATAGGCTTCGGGCTGTGCTTTCTCTTAAATCTTCTTTATTATATTTATAACATCATTTTATAAAACGTAAAAGCCGAGGGCTAAAT
>JAJBVU010000235.1 GCA_020859645.1 Eubacterium sp.
GCACTAGATGCAGAAAGATACTCAAAATCATTCATTGCTGAGCATTGCTGCATCTTGGTATGATGGCCAGCGGATATAAACTTCTCCAACATAGGAATACGCTCCTTGCCAAAGTTTTTATGAAATTCAGCCCCTGCGTAATTGTTTATAACGCATATACGTACATTTTCTCCTGCAGGACTATATAAAGCATTCATATCCTACATAAGGCTCAAGTCACCGATCAGCAGAAATGAAAGCCTATCTGTCTCATGAGCTTGTCCAAGGAACGCCGATAAAGCGCCATCTATACCATCTGCTCCAATATTCGCAAAACAAGAAACTTCACAATTCATCTCCACGTAATTCGACATACGGATAGCATCTAAAACGCTAGTATGAAGAATAGAACCTGCCGGAATCATACTGCATACTTTCTGAATCACACTAAAGTTTGTAAAAGGAAGATTATCTACGGTTATATTGGATGTCCACTTCTTCCACAAATTATCATAGACATGATTGTTGGTAACATCCTGACCATCAGTAACCGCACTGAAAAAAGTTTCAGGCAGGCATTCAAAGACGAATTTTAAGTTTCTGTATCCGTCAATCGGCATACCATAAACGGATATTTGCCAGGGTTCAGAACTTTCCGCATATCTCGGCAGAAAATACTTTATAGTCGAATAATAGACGTTACCAACAGTAATAATCAAGTCAGGCATCAGTTCTTCAATAACCTTTGGTGTAGCAATGTCCCCAAGCGAAGTCGGACGAATATATTCAGAAGAGCTTAAATTAGAAAACGTGTCATAGACTACCACACAATTATAGCTATCGTAGAATTTTTTTACCGATCGCTTTAATTCCTCTGTTGCAGTAATAGAACCACAGCCCAGCAAAATCCGATTCTTTTCTTTCAGAGAATTTCTCATTTCAAGCATAGACCGAACATCTTCAATTCTGGTTATCTTACGGGTAGCAGGCAGCTCAGCCACAGGGTATGCCGATATATCATTTAAGGAATAATTCATCCTGTAGTTAATCTGAATCGGGCCCTTTCCGTGGTGATTCATTTCTAATAGTGCTTCATTAATTTTTCTGTTGCAGTACCAGTAATCATCCTTGTTGTCTACTTTTGGAACATCAACCGCAAGCTTGACGAAATCGTGGAACATATCAACCTGGTTAATACACTGGTCTTCCATGTGAAACATAGTATAGGTATCCTGATCCGCAGTTAAGGCTATTAATTGTAAGCCTCTTTCAAAAGCCTCTTTCATCGCCGGTGCATAGTTTGCCGTTGCTGTTGCTGCAGTACATGAAACACAAACAGGCACATCCAGCATTTCTGCAATTCCAAGTGCAAAAAAGCCTGCACTTCTTTCATCTACGATAGAATAACAATGAAAAAATGAATCTTCTTCAATGCTTCCCACAAAGGCAGTATTGCGTGTACCCGGAGAAATAACAACATGACAGACATTAAACTGTTTGAGCAAAGAAATAAGAATTTGTACGCCTGGAATATTTGTATACATTTAATGCCCCTCCACAGATATCAAAATTGAATGGTCGCATGTGTTAAATTGTTTTGCAAGATCCTCGGTAAACGAATCAGCAAAAACAAATTCTATGTCATTTGACTCGATCCAGTTAGACACTTGCTCTGTTCTTAATAATTCTTCAGCGTCCAATACAATCATTCGTATCCTATTCTTACAATATCGGTTATTGAATACATTTAGGTCTACCATGAGGCATTCTGCACTGCAAAGACAATATATCGGATCATCTGATACAGCTAACATGCCCATGTATTTTGAAACAAACCCATAACAATGCTTTCCTTTTATATCTATGGCATTTGCTATATCTTTCGAGGAATTGTATAGTACTAATTTATTATCTGAAATCAAAGGCAATATACTGGAATAATCATATGCAGGCTTCTTGAAAGAAAATTCAACAAAATTACACAAGACTGGTCCATGTTTTCCTTTTAATTCATTCAGTAAATTAGATGATAATTGCTCCACTGTCACACATTCTACTACACTTCTGCGAAAAAATTCACATTGAACTTCGTTATATGAACTGTATAACGCTACAATAATCAAATTTGCTTTTTGGAACCATGCTTCCGTACTCACAGTCAGAATGTTGCTCAAAAATTCCCCATCAAGGATAACAGCAACGGCACTATTATTTTTCAGTGCTTTTCCATGGGCGAAAAAAGCAGTACTTCTTGCATCTCGTATGAAAACAACATTATCTTCTCTTTCCGGATGCTCCCCAGCCATATCGGATACAACAATATCATTGATACCGCCTTGTCTTAAATCATGTATGATACTTTTCAAATAGTCTTGCATCACTACCCTTCCTTAACCTCGTTTCTTTACGTTATTCGTAACGTACAAATGTAAAGGCTTAATTTTATTCTTTGTCATCCGATCAACTAACTCCATTCCTCGCATGAACTCCGGTAATCTGTGGTAGAACAAGAGAAACAGCAGGTTTGATAAAAACGCACAAACAGCAAGCCTAAAAATAATTGTAATAACTAACGGCAAATCCGCCAGTGTGCAAATGTAATATACTACAACGCACGTCAATAAAGTCACTATTACATAATACAATAACTTTAGCAGAAATTTTTTTAACTGTTTTCTTTCAAAAGTCACAGTAAACAAATTATGCAACAGCCATGGCATACCGACACAAAGCATAGAAATAATAGTAGATAATACTATGCCGTAAAGACCTATAAACTGAACAAGAATCAGGTTTAATGTGAGATTAACTAGAGCAGTCACCAAAGGACGAAATCTGTCCTCGTGCCACATTCCAGACGCATCTTTATATGTGTTTAACAGCTTATTAATTTGATAAATAAAGAAATATATAACCAAACAAATAACAATACTAAACTCCAGCATCAAATCTTTTCCAACCCACAATTCCATGAACGGCTGGTAAAGACAAAGAAAGCATGAGCAGCAAAAACCAGCAATCCAAATAATAATCAGTAAAAAAGTTCTAAAGTCAGTATATACTTTTTCCTTGGTATCTACAATAATGCTATTTCCTAT
>JAJBVU010000249.1 GCA_020859645.1 Eubacterium sp.
ATTATTGACAGCGGTGGCTTTATACAATTTAAACAAATAGTAAATCGTTACGATGGTGTAGTCAGTAGTATTGGGTCAAGTTCTTCAAGCTTTAGATATAATTTTCTCTGGACTGATGCAAATAATCCAGCATATGCGTTCTCTTCAGTATTGGCTTTTATACTTATAAAATATAAAACGACTGCTGTTGAAAAGGTCGCTCTTATAGTTATGACATTTATTTCAATAATGGCTTCAATGAGTACTGGAGGTCTTGCTTCTTTTGCGATAGTGTTGTTTCTGTATTCTGAAACATCAATATATAAGGCAGTAAAACAACACACAGTAGAAATTAATTATAATTCCCTTTTAGCATTGGCATTGCTGGCTATAGTTGTTTTCATCTTTCGAGAACAAATATTGGATTTCTTTTCTAATGAAGCCTTTCAACAAAGTCTGGATCGTACATCCACAAATGATGATCAGCTATCATTCAGAATAAATATATGGAAAAATATTTTGAATGCGAAATCCATTTTCTTGAATGCTCTGTTTGGTGTTGGACCGAGTATAGTAATTAATGGATACTCCTATAAACCGCACAATTGTTTGCTCTACTTGATATATAGCTATGGTTGGATAGGAACATATTTATTTTTAAGACTATTTTATTTAAAAGATAAACACGTGAAATGGACAGATTATTATTATATGCTCCCTCTTTGGGTTGGCTTTCTTATTAATAGTGTAATTGGAAATCCAAAATGCTTAATACTAACAATGTTAATGACAGTTGAAACAAGATATGGTTCTAACGAAAATCAATATAGCAATTACATGGAAGCTGAAATAAGAAACCAGGATAATGTTCCGTAAGAACAATAAAGATACAAATAATATGGGAGAGTTACAATAAAAAATGACGGAAAAAAATATGAATGACATTGTCAGCGTTATAATTCCAGTATATAAGGTTGAGAATTATCTAAGAGAGTGTTTAGATAGTGTAATAAATCAAACTTATAAGAACTTGGAAATAATACTTGTGGATGATGGATCACCAGATAAATGCCCATATATTTGCGATGAATATGCATTAAACGATTCAAGGATAAAAGTTGTACATAAACAAAATGGTGGATTGTCGGATGCTAGAAATGCAGGCGTAAATATAGCAAATGGGAAATATATTGTATTCGTTGATTCTGACGATTATATAGAAATAGATATGATTGAAATTCTATATTCAACTGCTGAAAAATACGCTGCTGATATTGTAGAGTGTGGCGTTAATTATTATGTGGATAAAGTAAAAATTAATGATAGCTTCGACAAAATTACGGTCTTGGATAGTAAAGATGCATGTAGGTGTTTTTTAGATCGTTCACTTAATATACGGTCAATGACTCCTAATAAACTGTATAAGACCAATATTATAAAACAGATTCCGTTTGAGGTTGGTAGACTTCACGAGGATATGTATTTTGCGTATCAGGCACTTTACTATAGCCCCAAATATGTAAGAATAGAATGCTGTAAATACAACTACCGACAACAGCGTGAGGGAAGTATAATGACGGTACCTATTCGAGAAAAGAATGTTCGAGATATGATATATGGCTATGAAAAAAGGAATGAATTTTTCTCGGAAAGGAAAGAAGGGCTTCTTCTTGATATATCAAGGGCAAGTTATTACCGTGGGCTTTTGCATTTGCTGTGCCGTACACACTATTCATTACGTGACAACAAAGAATTAGCCGATTTTATTATAAAAAGGCTGAAAGATAACAAGGCACTAATTGAGCAAAATAAATATATGGGAAAAGCCAAAATTGCTTATAACCTATTTAAGATAAGTCCTAATCTCTTGTATATTGCCTATTATACACAGTATAGGAGAGGTGATAAAATTCAGGCAAAGTAGAGTCGCTTGGAGGTTAACGAAGGTATGAAGGTTTTATGTTTGACAAATATTCCGTCACCATATCGGGTACAGTTTTTTAATGAGCTTGGGAAAAAATGTGAGTTAACTGTTCTGTTTGAGAGAAGATTTTCAGATGAGCGTGATGATTCTTGGAAAAAATACAACTTTAATAACTTTCGCGGTATTTTCATGTCCGGGATTTCTTTTGGACCTAATAAGGCAATCTCTATTGATTTTAGGAAAGAAATATGTGCGCATAGAAAAGAAAATATTATTGTCATGAATCCGGCAACGCCAACTGGTATACTCTCGATTGTTTATATGAAGATGAAGGGGATTCCGTTTTATATTGAGAGTGATGGAGCTATACCAAATGACAATCATGATTTTAAGGAATGGCTTAAAACCTGTTTATTTAAAAATGCAAAAGGGTATTTTTCTTCTTCTAAGATGAGTGATCAATATTTTCTGAAATATGGTGCGGAAAAGGAAAGAATATATCGATACCCATTTACCTCATTAAGTAAATCCGATGTTGAGGCTTACTTGAAATTTGAAAAAGAAGACAAAATCGTTGCAAGAGAACACATCAAAGCAAATGAAAATAGAATTGTCCTAACTGTCGGAAGGTTTTCGTATCAGGCAGGATATGGCAAGGGCTTTGATACTATAATGAATGCAGCAGAACAATGCTCTGATGTTGGGTTCTATATTGTTGGAGATGAACCGACAAGTGAGTTCTCTAATTGGAAAGAAGAGAAAAAGCTTAATAATGTTCATTTTGTGGGGTTTAAGGAAAAGGAAGAATTGAATTATTACTACTTAGCTGCCGATATATTTGTTCTTATGACTAGGTCTGATGTGTGGGGGCTGGTTATTAATGAGGCAATGCTATTTTCTTTGCCTATTATTACGACAGAGAAATGTGTTGCTGGACTTGAACTGGTTGAAGATGGAAAGAATGGTTTTGTCATAGGTGTGAGTGATTATTCCACTCTTGTCGAGAAGGTTAAATACCTAATGGGTGATCAAAACATTAGAACCGAGTTTGGTAAAGAGAGCTTGAATAAAATACAGAAGTACACAGTTGAAAATATGTCAGAAGCTCACTATCAAATTTTGAATAGGGGGGGGGGGTTTTTTTAAAACAATATTATAAGAATAA
>JAJBVU010000065.1 GCA_020859645.1 Eubacterium sp.
AAAATTTAAAAAATACATAAATAAGCAACAAAAATGTAAATGAGGTTATAAAGCACTGTAATTCTGATTATATGAAGCAGCTGATTATTCTCTCTTTTAATGAGGATGACAAACAAATTACCTTAGATGAGGCTGTAAGCAGATCCAACAGATTTGACCTGTCTATTGCCTATATATGCACAACTTATTCTATCAGCCCGACAAACTGCGGCAGGTTCTGTATAATCTACAGATATTTTGAACCTATTGAAAATGAGGAATTTAAAAGGATAATAGTAAATATATTTTCGGAGTTTTTTCCGGAAGCACAGGTTATTTCCGATGTGTCTGAATATTCTTTTTTCGAAAATATCGAATTGTTTATAAACAGAGACAGAAGATATATTTATCCCGAAGGACTGTTTTCGGCATTATATATGTATTATGATGAAATGCCGAAAAACAAAATCGGAAACATTAAAAGATTTGCTTTCGAGAATAATATAGGCCTGATAAGGGATAAGACATTTAATGTTGATACCGTCAGTGCCGGTTTTGTCAGCGGAAAAAACTTCGAAACGCCTAATATATTATTTAATAATAGGCATTGCGAAAAAATTTCCGACGGCAATGAGGTTTTCGTAATATACAAAAATACAGCTTCCGCAACAGAAGGTAAAGACAGTAATGCAAGTGATGGACAAGGTCATACAGATCTTAAGATAAGAATTGCAAATATTGATATGATTGAAGACAGGTGCAAATTGATAAGCGTATTTAAGAATGCTGAGAGATGGCTGGAGCATAATGAAATATGGGGAATCCTTACAAACATTGTGTACATTGAAGGAGGACAGAAATATTTCAGGGCAATTTTAAACAGCTTGGAAACAAAAGGTCTTTCATATGATTATGAAAAATGGCATTCGAATCTACGACAGCTGAAAAACCTGTCATATTGCCCCAAAAGCTGCAATAGCTTTTGTCCCTATAAGGATGAATGTATCCATGGGGAAAATATATTGTCCCTGCTTCGGCACAAAGACGGAGAAATCACTGTGCTTGAAAATACGGAAAATTATGTTGATATTGAAACCGCAAGAGAAGAACTGTCTGAGGTTTTGGAAAAAGCAATAATGAGTGATGATAATTCGATACATATTATAAATGCCCAAACGGGCATAGGAAAAACGGAAGCCTATATTAACGCAATAAAAGCTCATCCCGAAATGCGATTTATAATAGCGGCTCCAACGAATGATTTAAAGGATGAAATACTTGTTAGATTAAGAAACAAAGGTATCGAAGCCGTATCTACTCCGAGACTTCCGACTGATATTGATGAAGAGGTTTACCGACAGCTCAGTGAATTGGCTGACAAGGGTGCATGGGGAAAATATTCGGATGTTTTGAATGAAGCCGAAAAAACGGAAGAAAAATTAAAGCAGTACACAGAAGAACTGAAAGCTGCTCTCGAATACAGTGGGAACCTTGTTACAACCCACTCAAGGCTTGTAACGAGGTTTAACAGAGCGGCTTATATTAAAGAAAAGGATATTACAGATGACCCTCTTAAGGGAAGAACAATAATAGTTGATGAGGATATAATGAAAACGATATTTCATACAAACACCATAAGCAGAGAAAAGGTTGATTACCTGCTTGGACTGCCGTATTTATTTAAATCGGCGAAAAACAGAATAAAGTACTATTCAAGATGCAATGATTTTACCGAAGGACGATACTATAAACACCATAGAGAACCCTCAATGGAAATAAGAGGCAGCGTACGTACTAAATTGGAAGAAGACAGCAACATTGATTTTGATTTAAAAACATTTCTTAACGCAAAGGCTACTATGGCAGATAAAGAAGGCGTATATTATTCATGGATAACAGACCTTCCGTGTGAAAAGATAATTTTGCTTTCGGCCACAGCCAACGGAAAAGTTTATACCGAGTTCTTCAAAAACCGGAAAATAAAAAATTATTCAATAAGTGAAGTACGCTACAAGGGTTCAGTATATCAATTAACAAAATATTCCTTCAGCAGAGCTTGGATAGAACAAAATAAGGGTTTGTATGATGATGTGACAGATGTTTTCAACAAATGTACAAAAATTGAGTTTATGAGATTTAATGAGAAAAACGAACTGCATTTCGGAAATACAGAAGGAAAAGACGGGTATAGTGATAAGAATTTGGCAATATTCGGAACTCCCCATGTCAATGACCGTGTTTATAAGCTGCTTGCCGCATCAGTGGACTATGATATGAAGTTAGTAAACAGAAGCAGCTTAAACCATAAAATCATCAGATATGGAAGCTACGAATTCAAATTCTACACTTATGACGACGAGTTTCTGAAGGACATACAAATTTACTACATATCCAATGAGCTCGAACAGTCAGTGGGACGGGCCAGACTGTTAAATAATGACAATAATGTCTATGTATTTGCCAACTTTCCCGTAAAGCAGGCAATGTTTGAACAAGACCTTAACAGTATGGCTAAGCATGAAAATGCCGAGGGTTTCTTCGGTGATGACGAAGACAATTTTCCTTCTGAAATTCAAAATGCAGATTAAGCTGAAGCAGACTTAAACACCTATTTGTTGTTTTACATCAAATGTTTTACATCAGACAATAAAGATGGTGCAAATCTTTGCAAGGCTGAACAATATAAGTGAAAATGGAAAAAGAAACGGAGAGGGGCACTAAACCCCTCTCGATTTGCTGTTCAAATAATTTATAACGGCTTCCTTGGTTATCTTCCAATTGCGGCCGTCACGATACCCTACAAGAGCCTTAGACCTAAGCAGCTTATATAAGGTATTTCTGCCTATGAGAAGTATTTCACAGACATCCTCAGGTTTTAAAACCTCTCCGTAATTTTCAAGCATTTATAAGACCTCCTGTCTCAATTGATTTATATTGATGTTTGTTTGATAATAATTAAGAATTGCAGTATAAAAATTAATTGAGACAGAAAGGCAGGAGAGGAGATTTGCATTTTGGACTTAATTATAAGGTTATTTCAAATTATCAAGGATGATAT
>JAJBVU010000252.1 GCA_020859645.1 Eubacterium sp.
ATATTAAGGAGATTTCAATTTTTTCAGCACTTAAGCGGTTTTTAACTTAAAATTAATTACGGACTAATAAATTATTAACAAAACAGCCTTTTTTGCGGAAATATGAATGATATATTATTAAAGAAACATTAAAATTCATTAGGAGGAGGTTTTTAAAGATGAAAAGATTTACGGCAATCATTCTTTGCTTGGGACTGATTGGCTGCCGCAGCGGCTTTGTTTTCGGGTCGGAAGAGTATAGTGCCCCCGAAGCGGCTGAAGCTGTCGATTTAAGCGATGACGAATTGGCGTTCAATTCTGAAGCGTGGCAGTATAACTCAGGCAATGATGTCTACTACCAAACAGGGGTTGTCTACTGCGCTGACCCCTATGACACTTCATATGAGTCATTCGGAATTTACGTTCCCGGGTCTTATATGAATATGACGGCAAATCAAGACGGAACATACACCTTTACGGGCTTTACGGATACAGCGGTTGGGGGATATACTGCTGAAACTGCGCCTATAGTTATTCCCGTGAACACGGCAGGCTATGCGGCACAGGCAGCGCCTACAGGGTTCTCTTCGGGGGTAACAACCTATACTGACGAGGGCATTATTTATCTCTATGCCGGCTGCCGGGGACGTGACACAACAAACGGCGGCGCTCCTTGGGGAGTTTCCGACCTTAAGGCGGCAATCCGCTATTACAGATATAACGAAGATGTCCTGCCCGGAAACACCGACTGCATTTTCACCTTCGGTCACAGCGGCGGCGGCGCTCAAAGCTCACTTGTGGGGGCAAGCGGCGACAGCGAGCTTTATTACCCCTATCTTTATTCCATAGGCGCCGCAGGGGTAGAATATGATTCTTCAAGCGGTACATATTCAAGCACAATAAGCGACGCTACATTCGGGGCTATGTGCTGGTGTCCCATAACAGCTCTTGACTATGCGGACTGTGCCTATGAGTGGCTTATGGGTCAGTATTCATCTTCGGGAACAAGGGCTGAGGGGACTTGGACAAAGCTTCTTTCAGACGATCTTTCGGAAAAATTTGCGGAGTACATAAACGGCATTACACTTGAGGACGAGGACGGAAACATTCTTTCACTGACCGACGAGGACGAGGACGGAATATATATAACAGGCAGCTATTACGACTATGTTTTAGGTCAGATAGAATATTCACTTAATGACTTTATAGATTCCTACACAGATTCAAGCGGAAGCTTCAGCTACAGTTCTTCAAGCAGCGGCGGTTCTGACAGCGGACCGGGCGGAAGTTCAGATGAAGGACCCGGGGGAGACAGCTCAGGGGAAGGTCCCGGCGGTTCAGGCAGTACTCCCGGTTCCGGAATGACAGCTGTCTCGGCAGATATGGCTTCTGTTTCAGACGATGCACTTTTGGAATATCTTCTTTCAATAGATGAAAATTTTGACACAGATGACGCTTGGATAACCTATGATGCAGACACAGATTGGTTCAGTGTAAGAAGCGTTGAGGACTTTATTCTTTACGGAAGCAAATCCGCTTCAAAGGACGTAGGGGCTTTTGACGATTTAAATAAAAGTCAGGCTGAAAACTATGTTTTCGGAAGCGGCTCAAACGAAGCGGCTCATTTCGACTCTGTTATGGCTGAGCTTATAGCTTCAAACTATTCGGAGTACGCCGAAGCAGACAGCTCCGTTTCGGCTTCAGAGGTTTCGGCTTATGCTTCATCATATCAAAGTGACTATAACAGCTACACCTCGGACGCACTTTTGGGTTACGGCTCTCAGTACCGCCAAAATATGTATAACCCTATGTATTATTTGTGTCAGGACTATGAGGGCTACGGCTCTTCAGACCCGGCAGACCACTGGAGAATAAAAACGGGAATTATTCAAAGCGACACTTCCTTGACTGTCGAGATGAATCTTTATCTTGCCATATTAGAGGATATTAATGACGGCGTTTTGGAGGATGTTGACTTTTCAATGTTTTGGGAACAGGGTCACACAACGGCTGAGCGTGCCGGAGCGGACAGTGACGAATGCTTTATAGAATGGGTAAATGACTGTATGGACGTTTCGACCACTGACAGCGGAACCGGCGGCAGTGATGAATCAACTACAGAGGGAAGCACCGAAGCAGTTACCGACAGCGTTTCCGAAACCACCACAGACCCGGCTTCGGAAGCTACAACAGGCACAGCCCCTGATGAGGGCGGCTCTGCACCCGACGATATGAACAGCGGCAGCGGCACAGTAGGCGACATTGACGGCAGCGGCGGAATTACGGCGAATGACGTTTCCTGTCTTTTAGCCTATGTTATAGACGGCGAAGCCAATTCGGAATGGAATGTCGAAAGTGAAATTGCGGACGTAAACGATGACGGGAGTATAGATGCTTCCGACGCAGCGGAAATTATGCTTAAGGTTCTCGACTGCACATATGAATTTGCACAAAAGGGTTATTCGGATATTCCCTCAGGCGGCGGTTCATTTGAGGATCAGTCAGAAATAACAACGGAAGGCACTCAGGGAGACACTCCCGGGGGAACACCTCCCGACGGCGAAGGGGGCGGCGGTTCTGACAGCGGTTCCGACAGCGAGGTTGATCAAGGCTCTTCCGCAAACACAATAACAGAGGACGGAACTTACAGCGGAACAACCTACACATCAACAGGTGATGATGAAAACGCCTTAAGAATTGACGGAGCAACGGTTACACTTGAAAACATAACCGTAGACAAAATTTCAGGCAGCTCCTCAGACAGCGAAGCGGGAGACTTCTACGGCATAAATGCGGCTCTTTTGGCCACAAACGGAGCGGTTGTTACAATCAAAAATGCCGATGTTTCTTCTTCGGCGCAAAACGGCAACGGCATATTCAGCTACGGCGAGGGCACAATTGTCTATATTTATGACACAACAATTACCACTACGGCGGATAACTCCGGCGGTATTCAGACCACAGGCGGCGGCACAACCTACGCCTATGACCTGACTGTGGAAACAAACGGCAGCTCTTCGGCGGCTATACGCTCGGACAGAGGGGGCGGAACGGTGGTTGTTGAGGGCGGAACATACATCTCCAACGGCTATAACTCCCCGGGAGTTTATTCAACGGCGGATATAACCGTAACGGACGCCGAAATTACTGCAAACAACTCCGAAGCCCTTGTTATAGAGGGTGAAAACTCAATTACTCT
This sequence comes from Eubacterium sp., assembly GCA_020859645.1. Taxonomy (GTDB): domain Bacteria; phylum Bacillota; class Clostridia; order Lachnospirales; family CAG-274; genus JAJQCI01. The sequence continues at coordinate 3,179 of JAJBVU010000252.1, forward strand.
TACGAACTGCACCGTTTACGGAAATATGAGTGATACACAGGGTTCAAGCTCAAGCGAAAATGTTCACAATATTATGATTTATCAGTCCGAGTCGGGCGACGCAGAAGAGGGAACTTCATATTTTACTGCTAAGGACAGCACTGTTGCAAGCAATAACGGAGACTTTATATACACTACAAACACCCACTGCATAATTTATCTTGAAAACGTGACCTTTATAAACAACGAAACGGAAGGGTACTTCCTCGTTGTTTCGGGAAACGGCTTCCCATGGGGAACAGAGGGGGAAAACGGCGCACAGGCGGAGGTTACCGCTGTTGGGCAGACCATTGACGGCGATATTTCCGTTGACACAATTTCAACTCTCAGTCTTGAGTTGACGGAAGGCTCTGTTCTGACGGGAGCAATTAATATTGTTGAAAATGCTCAAAAGGGAACAGCTGTTTCCGACAACGCTGTTATAACAATTGATTCAAGCTCAGTTTGGAATTTGACGGGAAACTGTGTTATTTCAAGCCTTGAAAACAACGGAACAATCAATTTCAACGGCTATACAATAACCCTTGCGGACGGAACGGTATTAAGCGAATAACAGAAAAAATTTATAATTTACCTCAAGAAGAAAGACCGGTCCTTTTACCTCCGTAAAGATCGGTCTTTCTTTTGCCTTGTTAATTATGGTCTTTTACTCTTATGTTAATTTCCGTTTCGCCCTCTTTTTTGACTATGTCAAAGGCTGTTTCTACCCCCGATTCGTTCATAATATCAACGGCTTTTTTTATGGTATTCGTAAAAAGCCGAATATCCTTAAAATATTTTCTGACAGAGGGCTTTAAAAATTCGTCGCTTGCCGCCGCATCCGGGTCTTCCTTAAGCCTGTTTATAAACCTTGCGGCACTTTTTACGTCCATTTTAAGCTTGATTATTCCTTCGGCGGCTTTAAGCCGCAGACCGTCGTCTTCAAGCTCTGCCACAAGATAAGCATATTCCTCTGCGCTTTTAAGGGAAACAAGCTCTGACTTGACCTCGTCGCCCAAATCAGCCAAACGGAGCTTTTTGGCTACATATTCAGGCTCAAGCCCCACAATTCTGCAAATATCATCAAGGCTGTAGCCGAAAAGGTTTATAAGCCTTTTATAGCCCTCAGCCTCTTCAAAGGGGGTCAGCCGTTCTCTCTGAATGTTTTCCAAAAGGCATATAGCGGCAGCGTCCTTGTCTCTGACATTTATTACCACCGAGGGTATAACCTCAAGCCCTGCCATTTTTGCAGCTTTAAGGCGGCGTTCTCCAGCGGCAAGCTCAAAATGCCCCTCCCCCATAAATCTGACGGAAATAGGCTGTAAAACGCCGTAGCGCTTTATGGATTTGGCGAGTCCCATAAGCTTAAGGGTGTCGAAGCTACGGCGGGGCTGAAAGGGAGCAAGCCCCACCATTTCTATAGGTATGTAAACAATTTGGTCTGTAATATTACAGCAGCAGTTAAGCATAAAAAATCCCCCTGTATATAATTGAAATGAAAGCTTTTCTGAATAAGATTACGATATAATTTTACCATAATTTACCACAAAAGCAATAGGCTTTTCAAAGCAAAATCAGACAGGGGGTTTCTTCTTTATTCAGTTTTACTTATTATTCTTCCAAATATTTCTCACCGAAAAACAGGTCATATTGAAGAAGCTTATATTTCTCAACGTTTTCGTCATTATAGTTTATGCCGAAGTCTCTGTTGAGAATGGGAGCGGTTTCTGCCGCTTCGGAAATAAAGTCAAAATAAGAGGAATGACTTATTTCAGCTTGATTTATTATATAAGAAGCTAAATAAGATGGGGAAATATAACCCTCGGGAATATCGGAAATCTCTTTATAATTCGAATAAACCATTATGGGGGTTGAATATTTTTGATAGAGGTCGCTTAAATAATCTATTTTCGAAAAGCCGCCCAAAGGGGGCAGGTGGTCGCCGAAGCAGATTACAACAGTAGGTCGCTCTCTTTTCGAAACATATTCGCATATTTCATCAACCATTTTAGCTGCGTCCTCGGCACAGCGGCTGTACTGCAAAATTTCCTTTATGTTTGAGCCGCTTAAGCCCTCTCCCAATGCGTCAAACTCAATATCCTCAGACTTATACTTATTATAATAGGGGCAGTGAGACTCGAATGTCACCGCAAAAATAAACTCAGGTGTATCGGCTTCCTCCAAAATCTCGAAAATCTTGTCTCTGACCTTATAATCCTTTGTCATTTTATCCTCGGTCATTTCGCTTTCTTCAACGTCAAAATCCTCTATGGTCAGAAATCTCTGAAAGCCCAGCTCGTTATAAGCTTTGTCTCTGCTGTAGCAGTCCGCCTCGGAGGGGTGAACGGCGGTTGTTTCATAGCCGTTTTTGTTAAATTCTCTGACAATTGAGGGAACCTCTTTGTCTCCCCCTTTCATATAAATGTTGTAGGGGACAATTCCCTCGGGAAGAAATGCCGATGAGAAGCCTGTCAGGGCTTCAAATTCCGTTGAAGCTGTTCCTCCGCCGTATTTAGGCGAAATCATATAGCCCTTGTTATATTTTCTGCCGTATTTGGTTACGTCCTCGGTGAGCCCGAAGCCCTCAACCGAGCCTATGTCAAAATAGCTTTCCATCATAACAACAACAACGTCGGGCTGAACATCGGTTACAGTGTTGTTTGACAGACCTTGAAACTCAGTCTTAAGCTCTGTCATAGCTTCTTCACTATAGCCCTCCGGTTCTTGGGGATACATATCAAACATATCTCTGAAATTAATATAGTTGAAAACCGTAAAGCCCTCTGTTTCGAGCCTTGTTTTTGTGTCGGCGTCCTTTGTTTCATCATTTATTATAAAATCAGACAAAACAATTAAAGCAAGAAAAATTATTGTAAGACCCAAACGGGGCTTAGGTATAATTCCCCTGAATATTGCTTTTCTGAACCTTATGATTAAAAAGACCAAAACTGCTGTTACAAACACCCCCAGGGCTATGTGCCATGGCTGAACAAACCTTACCCCTATGATTAAAAGCTCTTCCATAAGGGCAAAATCAGCAGGACGCAGGACGGTATTGTGAAAAACAAGCTTTATAATGTTTCCTATAAGCAAAACAAGGGTTAAAATAAAGAGGGCAAAGCCCCCGAGACCCTCGCCTAAAGCAAGAACAACAAAGGTGCTTAACAAAAAGGCAAGCCCGATGTTTAAAACAAGTGTCTCGGCAGGCAAAATATAGCTGCCCTCAAAAAGTATGTTTGAAATAAGCCCGTTCATTAAAAAAACAAGCAGTAAAGAATAACAAAAGCAAACAACAAAGGTTTTTAAGTTTCTCATTTAAAAGTCATCTCGCTTAATGCTCTTAAGTTTTCAGCCGCTTTTCTGACATCGTCCTTTCCGAAAAGGGCTGAAACAACAGCCGCCCCCCAAACACCGCTGTTTGAGAGCAAGCCCATATTTTCGGCGGTTATTCCGCCAATTGCCACAACGGGAATTTTAACAGCGGAGGTTATTTCGCCGTAGAGACTTTTGTCTATGCCTACGGCGTCCTTTTTCGTGCTTGAGCCGAAGGCTGCCCCTACACCCAAATAGTCAGCCCCCATAGCTTCAGCCGCCAAAGCCTGCTGAACCGTTTTGGCTGAAACGCCTATTATGGCGTTATCCCCCAAAATCTTTCTGGCGTAGGCACATGTTTCGTCCTTCTGACCTAAGTGAACTCCGTCGGCTCCTGACTTCAAGCATACCTCTATATTATCGTTTATTATAAGGGGTACGCCGTATTTTTGGGTTACGGCTTTGATTTTAACGGCTTCCCTTATGAACTCGTCCTCGCTGAGGGATTTCTCCCTCAGCTGAACGATTCCCGCACCGCCTTGAATTGCCTGTTCAACGGCTTGTTCAAGACTTCTGCCCTTAAGTAAGTCTCTATCCGTAACCGCATATAAATATAAATTTTTTCTTTCAAGCTTCATAGTTATTACTCCGTAACCGTAACTGTCACTGTTTTAACGCATTCGCCGTTTTGAGTAAAGGCTGTGACCGTGGCAGTGCCAACACCTCTTGCTCTCAGCTTTCCTCTTGAAACAGTAACAACGCTGTCGTCATCTGTTGACCAAAGCACAACATCGTTTGTGTCAGAGGGTGAATAGGCTGCGGTAACAGTGTAGCTGTCATTAAGTGAAAGGCTTAAGCTTTCATCGCTTAATGTAAGCTCTGTTATGGGTATGATTTCGGGGTCTTCAACCACCGACGACTGGTTTGTGCCTGTTGTATTTTCAAGATAAGTTCCTCTGATCATACCGTCAATAATTGTTTTGAAAAGAGGTGTACAGGTCTTTCTGTCATAGAAGTTATAAATGCCTGTCTGATAGGGGTTGCCCTCGTTATAGCTTTGATCCCAAACTACGGGAACACAGTGAAGAGCCTGAGCTGCTTTATGAACGATTTCGGAATAATATGCCCTTGCCACGTCATTATAGCCTGTGTCGGTTCCGCTTTGAACATAGGTTCTTGTGCCGTATTCGCCTAAAATCATAGGTATCTTGTGGGCGTTATAAGCCTTGCTTAATGCGCTGACAAGCTCATAAACCTCGCTGTATGTCCATGTTGTGTTGGAAGTATGCTTATAGCTGTGCATAGCAAACATAAGGCGGTTGGATGAGTTATAGCTGTCTGTAGGAAGGCTGAAGCCCGACTGTGTTCCGCCGTTTGCATAGTGGGAAACTACCGCAAGCCAGCGGTTTGTGTTGTTTGAGCCTGTGGAACGAACAACGTTTACGAAAATTTGATTTAAGTTTACGATTATAGGCGTGTCATATTCAATAGCTGCGTCGGAATTTTTGTTGTCGCCGGTCATACAGCTAATTTCGTTCATAGACTCAAAAATAAGGTGTTCGTCATAGTCCTTAAAATATTCGGCGATGTTTCTCCAAACACATTCGAATTTTTCATAAACAGGGTCAATATCGTCAAGAGATACATTGAGCCAGCCGTCAAGGTCTGCGCCGTCATGGTGAATGTTGATTATTGCATACATATCCTGTGAAACGGCGTAGTCAACAATCTCTTTAACTCTGCCTATCCACTCTTCGTCTATGGCATATCCGTTTTCATCGTCAATCATAGTTCCCCAGGTTACTGGTATTCTGACAGTGTTAAAGCCTGCATCGTGAAGGGTCTTAAAATATTCCTTTGTGGTTACAACCTCCTGCCATGCTGTTTCGCTTGGGGTCAGATAAATATGACCGTCTAATGTATTGCCTAAGTTAATGCCTGCCGCCATTTCGTCAACGGTTGTGTCGCCGTCAAGAGTTCTGAAAACAGAAGGATTTTTAGCTGTGGTTGTGTCGTTAAAGAGCATAGAAGCCTTTGTTTTCTCAAGGCTTGCTCTTGCGGTTTTACATTCGCTGCTTGTGGAAGTCTCGTCATCATAAACTGCCTGTGCACTTGCAAGGGCTGTTTCGAAGGTTTCCCATGAAGCTGTCTGATATTTTGAAGAGTCCATTGTAGCTGCATAGTCTAAAGTCAGCTTCAAAAGCTCTCTGCCGTCTGTTTCCTCTTCCTCTTCTTCGCTGTCGTAGGAAGAGCTTTCAACTGTAGGAACAGTAAAGTCTTTGGGGTAAACAGCTCCGTTGCTGAATTTAATGCCCAAAAATTCACAGTCTGTGTCTGCTGTATCAATTCTTACCTTTATTGTTACATAATTTACATAGTCATCGTCCCATGTGGAGCCGTCCTGCATTGACTTGTTAAACTGAACATCGGGGAAGGCATAACAGCCTGTTCCGGCATTGCCTACAAGGTTATCCTGAATTGCGTTGCCTGTTTTGCCTGTTGTTACGGCACTGCCTACGAGATATTTGCTTGAGGACTTGCCTGCGCCGTTTGGAGCCAAAGCCGCTGAAGCATTAAGCTGTGAATAGCTGCCGCCCTCTGTTATTTTAACGTAAACTGTAGCCTTTGTTGAACCGCTCCAGGCTACTCCGGCTGAATTTAAATCCTCTTCAGTTATAATTGTTTTAACGTATGCTTCGAATGTGTCGCCCTCGTCATCGTCTCCGCTGCTTTCAAGTGTAAGCCCTATTACGTCAACAAGGGTAATTTCGGGCTCAGCCTGTACAAATGAAATGTTTATGCCGTTAAGGCTCTTGCCTGTTGAAAGGCTTGCCTTTACGTCTGAAACATTTACATAAGCTGTATATGTACCGGCTGTTTCGTCATAAATGCTGTCGGCAACAGTTACAAAATTGTCTTCCCAGCCGCCCCATGAGGTGTCAAAGGGCTGGAAGGTAAATGCCTGAACACTGCCGTCCGCAGAGCCGCTGACAGTATAAACAACCTTAAAATAATCGAATGTCAAAGCAGATGAATAATATGTTTCTATATATCCGCTGTATTCGCCTGTTGTAACATGGCTTGAGCTTGTGGAAACAAGATTGCTGCCGCTTGACTGCAAAATGCTTTTTTCAGTGCCTGTGGGTACGTCTGTTTCACCGCCTTCGTCTCCGCCGCTTTCACCTTCATAAGCCGCAAATTCCGCTGAAGTATCTAAAACTTTCTTAAGAATAAGAGCCGCATCCGCAGCTGTGGGGGCTGCTTCGCTGTCCCCTGTTGATACATTTGTTACATATGGGTCAAGCTGCCACTCTGAGTTGGCGCTTGAAGGGTCGATGACATACTGAAGAAGCACTGCGGCGTCGTTCGCCGTAAGCTCACCGCTTCCGTCAACATCTCCCTGAAGTAATGCTTCCGCACCGTAAGCCAGACAGTTAAGCCCCGAAAGGGCAATAACCGCCGAAAGGAACAAGCCCAAGGCACGTTTAAAAAAACCGTTCATAATATAACCTCCCTTAAAAAATTAAAATTCTTACTGATTATTGTATCATCTTTCCATAAAATTGTAAATAATTTCTTGCAAAGTTCTTTTAATTATGATAGAATATAGGGCAGAATGTTCGGGCGGCAAACCATTCGTCCGAAAACAGGCAAAAACTACCTGTGATCAGAAATTAAAATATATATTAGGGAGGAAACACTAATGAAACGCAAAAATGGTTTAACTCTTCTCATATTGGGTTTGCTTGCGGTTTTACTTGCAGTAATAAGCATTTTCGGCAACTCCGTATGGGATCACCTCGGTTATCAAAACATCAATTTGGGTCTTGACCTCAGAGGCGGTGTATATGTTGTATATGAAGCGGTAGACTATACCCCCAGCGACGCCGAAATGAGCTCAGCTGTTTCTATGATTCAGCAGAGACTTGACAGCAACAACTGGACAGAAGCCGAGGTTTCTTCAGAAGGTACTGACAGAATCCGTGTGGAAATTCCCGGTGTTGAGGATGCCGAGACAGCTATTAACGAAATCGGTCAGACAGCCCATCTTTACTTCACAGACGAAGAGGGCAATGTTCTTGTAGACGGCTCTAACGTAACAGACGCCTATAAGTCAACCTCAAGCCAAAACGGCGTAAGCCAGGTTGTTGTAGCTTTGGAATTTGACTCAACAGGCAAGGCGGCTTTTGCGGAAGCTACTCAGAACAACATCGGCAACAGAATTTACATTCTTCTTGACGATCAGGTTATAAGCGCACCTACAGTAAACACAGCTATTCTTGACGGCAGCGCAATAATCACAGGTGACTTCACAAACGAAGAGGCTCAGAAGCTTGCCAACCTTATTAAGTCCGGTTCACTTCCCTTTGACTTAAGAGTTATCGAGTCAAACTCAATCGGCGCAAGACTGGGTGCGTCATCACTTTCAACAAGCCTTTTTGCAGGTCTTATAGGAATTATTCTTGTATTCCTTTTCATTCTTATAGTTTACAGAGGCCTGGGCTTTCTTGCAGACTGGGCATTGGTTATTTATATCGGTCTTGATGTCCTTATTTTGAGCCTGTTTAATGTAACCCTGACCCTTCCCGGTATCGCAGGTATCATACTTTCAATAGGTATGGCAGTCGATGGAAACGTTATTATTTTCGAACGTATTAAAGAAGAAATAGCAGCAGGCAGAAGCACCGGAACAGCTATTAAAAACGGCTTTAACTCCGCTCTTTCCGCTATCGTAGACGGCAACGTAACAACCATTATTGCAGGCGTTATTCTCTACATCTTAGGTACAGGTACTATAAGAGGCTTCGCTCAGACACTTATTATAGGTCTTGTGCTTTCAATGTTTACTTCTCTTGTTATAACAAGACTTTTGGTAAACGCTTTCCACAGACTGGGCGTTACAAGCCCTGCATTTTATGCAGCTAAGGTAGGTCAGACAGAAACAAAGGTTCTCAATATTGTTCAAAGGAGAACTGTTTGGATCGGTATCTCCGCAGTTGTTGTTGTAATCGGTATCGTAGCTATGATCGTAGGCGCAGCCGGCGGCAACGGCGCATTTAACTATGACATTCAGTTTACAGGCGGTACTTCAATCGAAGTAAATATAGGCGAGGATTTCGACCAGGACGCACTTGAAGAGCTTGTTGCAGGTGCGGTTACAGACGATACGCCTGTTATTCAGAAGGTAACCTCCGAAAACAAGGCTATAATCAAGCTTAAATCCGTTATTGACGATATAACAGTTCAGGACGCACTTGAGGAATCGGCAGTTTCAGATGAAGCAGTAGAAGCAGAGGCAGCTGACAGCGAAGAAGCGGCTGACACAGAAGAAGCAGAAGCTGAGGTTGCAAGCGTAGTTTCGGAAGCGGAAGCAGACGCAGAAGCAGCAGCAGAGGATGAGGAAGCGGCAGTTTCCGCAGATACAGAGGAAGCTGATGATGCAGAAGCAGCCGACGCAGAGGAAGCAGAAGAGGCTGAAGCTGTTGACGCAGACGAAGAAGCAGACGCAGCTGATGAAGAAAACGTAATTGATATCAGCCCCGACCAGCTTATTGACAACGGCGACGGAACCTACTCAATTTCTCCCGATGCTTTCGAGGGAGTTACAGACGAGGACGGAAACGCAATAGTTGTTGAAACAGAGGACGAAACAGAAACCACAACAGAGCACGTTCATACAGTGGCTACAGGAGAGGGTTATTCGGGAAATATTGCTAGCGTAATCGCAGCAGTTGCTCAGGAATATGACCTTGAGGACGCAGACTTCTCAGTAACTCAGATCTCCGCTACAATCAGCTCTGAAATGACAAAGAATGCGGTTCTTGCAGTATTCCTTTCATGTATAGCTATGCTTATATATGTTTCACTCCGTTTCAAGGATATAAGAACAGGCTCATCTTCAATTATCGCTCTTATCCATGATGCTCTTATCGTTCTTACATGCTACGCTGTTTTGAGAATACCTCTTTCAAACAGCTTCATAGCAGCTATCCTTACGGTTCTGGGTTATTCAATTAACGCATCAATCGTTATATTCGACAGAATAAGAGAAAATAAAAACAGCCACAGAAAGTGGTCTACAGAACAGCTTGTAAACACTTCAGTAAGCCAGTGTATGAAGCGTTCAATCTATACCTCTCTTACAACTCTTTTCACAATCGGCGCTCTTTATGTTTTGGGCGTTCAGTCTATTAAGGAATTCGCTCTTCCTATAGTAGTGGGTATTGTGGCAGGTACCTGGAGCTCCGTTCTTATTTCCGGCAGTGTTTGGTATCTTCTTGAAAAGATTAAGTTTAATAAGAAATAATAATATATTTTAAGCATTAAAAAAGGGTTGTCCCATAATGGAGACAGCCCTTTTCGTCGCAGCAAACTGCACTCGTTTGCTTCGGCGTAAACGCCAAAGCAAGACTTGCTCCGTTGCTGCTCCTCTTTCGCTGAAGACTAAGGTCTTCAGCGAGTAATACACCTCTCCGTCACACTGCGTGCGACACCTCCCCTCAAGGGGAGCCTTAAACATTTCCGAAAGCCTTCATAATAATTCCATACTCGCAAAACCACCCTGCAAGCCCTATAATCCACCCCAGTGCCACATCTTTAGGGTAGTGAATACCGCAGACAACTCTTGACAAGCCAGTCACAATGGCACAGGGCACAAGTATATAAGAAAGGCTTGCCAAAGGCATTCCGGACGCATTCATTACATTAATAAAAGCAAGGGCAATTACCATTGCACAGGCGGCGTGGTTGCTGGGAAAAGAGGGCGAACCTTCATGGCTTATAAGAGGAGTTATGTTAAGCTCGTCAAATGGACGGGGCTTCTTGAGGCTGCTTCTTAAGCCGTTGTTTATAAGATATACCGTAAAGGGTATAAAAAGATATGTAACAAGCAGCCTTTTGTCAGCGTATATGGCAAGAAAGAAGCCTAAGGCGTAAACAACGTAAAAGAAGGGATAGGAGTATTTTGCAATAAGCTTTGCCGCTGCGGCAAAGGGCTTATTTTTTTGCCCCAAGCCGAACAGCAGAAAAAACAGTCTTTTATTCATTCCATACACCGTCAAAAACAAACTGTGCGGGACCTGTCATATAAACGTGGTTATCCTCATTTGACCAGTTTATAACAAGGCTGCCGCCCAAAAGCTTAATTGTTATGTCGCTGCCCTTTTCGCAAATTCCGTTAAGACAGCAGGCAACGGCGGTTCCGCAGGCACCTGTTCCGCAGGCAAGAGTTTCGCCGGCTCCTCTTTCCCAAACTCTCATTTTAAGATTGGTTTTGTCCACAATCTGAACAAACTCTGTGTTTGTCTTTCTCGGGAAGTTTTCGTCAACCTCAACAATGCTGCCGTATTTTGCTACGTCAAAGCCGTCAACATCGTCAATAACCGTTACGGCGTGGGGGTTGCCCATTGACACGCATGTGAAAACAAATTCCTTGTCCGCAGCCTTGATTTTAAGGTCTTTAACAGGCTCGTCGCCCTCGCCCTTAACGGGAACTAATTCGGGCTTTAAAATGGGTTCGCCCATATCTACCTTGACTACTGAGACAGCTCCCTTTTCGTCAAGCTGCATATCCAAAACCTTAATTCCCCCTAAGGTTTCCACAGTAATTACATTTTTGTTTACAATGCCTCTGTCGTGAACATATTTTCCCACACATCTGACGGCGTTTCCGCACATTTCCGCTTCAGAGCCGTCGGAGTTGAACATTCTCATTTTAACGTCGCATTTCTCCGAAGGGCAAATCAAAACAAGTCCGTCTGAGCCTACGCCGAAATGTCTGTCGCTGATTTTAACAGCCGTTTCGGATATATTTTCAACCTTTTCTTCAAAACAGTTTACATAGACATAGTCGTTTCCGCAGCCATGCATTTTTGTGAATTTCATATTTAAGCACCTCGTATTCTTTAGTTTTCCTCATTATACAATATTTTTTTTACACCTTCAAGCCTAAGTCTATAATATTTTTTAACTTTTGCTTTCTTTTCGCCGTGCCGATCAAAGGAAACACAAAGCAAAATTTTCTTGACAACAGAAGATAAAAGTATTATAATTAATTTGTCAAAAAGGTTATGACAAAAAATCTCAAACGTGCTAAACACAACAAAAAACCCGAAAGATGCTGGCTTTCGGGTTTTTCTATGCCCTTTTTGCGGAGGCTTAAGCCGCAGGTTAGTTACCGTGTTTTACTCTGTCTAACCATTTGCAAATATAAGTAGAAATTATATTTGCCACGACGGAAACCGTAAAGGTTATAAATATCTCAAACGTATTAAACACCCCCTTTCCGTACCGGTATAGGGGCGGTAACAAAGATATTATAGCATAAATTGTAAAAACGTGCAATATGCGGTTTTATAATCGGCACGATGGTTGTGTTTCTTTTGCAGAGCTTCAAGCCTAACTATTATAATTTTTTATAAACTTTATCACGATTTTAACATAATTTCGTTGACTTGAAGAGAAAATTGAGTTAATATTGTAGTGTTCTTTTAAAATTACAAACGAGTAAAACCAAAGAGGTGATAGTTTTGTCTGTAGTACGTCCCTTTAAAGCTATAAGACCGGCGGCGGAATATGCCCCCAAAGTGGCTGCACTGCCCTATGATGTGATGACAAGCACCGAAGCCCGAAAGGCTGTTAAAAACAATCCCTATTCCTTTCTTCATATAGACAGGGCTGAAATAGATCTGCCGGAAGGAACAGGTGAATATGAGCTTGCGGTATATGAAAGAGCCGCAAAAAATCTCAACGATATGATAAGAAAGGGCATTTTCATTCAGGATAAAAGCCCATGTCTTTATATTTACAGGCTCACAATGAACGGAAGAAGCCAAACGGGGGTTGTAGGCTGTACCTCTATTGACGAATATATTGAAAACAAAATCAAAAAGCACGAGCTGACATTAGAGCGTAAGGAAATTGACAGAATAAACCACGTTGACTACTGCAACGCCAACACAGGACCTATATTTTTGACCTATCGTGACAAAAAGGCTATAAACAAGGCGGTTCAGGACTGGATAGACCTTCACAGACCCATTTATGACTTTGTTTCAGAGGACAAAATAGGTCATACGGTTTGGATTATAAACAACACGGAAGCCATAAATAAAATTGTAAAGGAATTTAAAGCCGTAGACACTCTTTATATTGCGGACGGTCACCACAGAAATGCTTCTGCGGTAAAGGTTGGACTTAAGCGCAGACAGCAGTATTACGGCTCTCCCGATGATGCAGAGTTTAACTTTTATCTTTCGGTTATTTTCCCCGAAAGCCAGCTTAAAATTTTGGATTACAACAGAATAGTTAAGGACCTTAACGGACTTTCGGAAAAGCAGTTTTTGTCAAGGCTGACAAAGGAGTTTGAGGTTACGGAATACAAGGGCGGAAGGCTTTCTCCCAAAGAGCCTTTAACCTTCGGTATGTACTTAAATAAAAAATGGTATCTTTTAAAAACAAAAAGACCTGTTGACTATGACCCGGTTGAAAGCCTGGACGTTTCCGTTCTTCAAAACAGGCTTTTGACGCCGATTTTAAATATAGGCGACCCCCGAACCGACAAAAGAATTGACTTTGTGGGAGGAATAAGAGGACTCAAGGAGCTTGAAAAGCGTGTGGACAGCGGTGAAGCGGCGGCAGCCTTTTCAATGTATCCCACATCTGTTGAACAGCTTATAAACGTAGCCGACAGCGGCAGAATTATGCCGCCGAAATCCACATGGTTTGAGCCTAAATTAAGATCGGGGCTTTTTATTCATAAATTGTCTGATTAATTTTTATAAAGTCTGCAAATACTACTTCCGAGGTTATCTCAAATATTTTAAAAAAGGAAGTGCTTTAGTATGGGCAGATTTAAAACAGGGCTTATTGCCGGCGGTATTTTGGGAATTTTGGGAATGTCAATGGCTATGAGCGACAGAAAAACCCGCCGAATGGTTGTCAGAGACGGGCGAATGATGCGCAGGGGCGCAGGCAAGATTTTAGACAAATTTGATATTATGTAAGCAGAAAGAAGCCGCCGGTGTTTTGCCGACGGCTTTTGGCTTTAGATTAAAATATTTTATGCCGAAAGCTGACTAAAAGATTTTTGCCCCACCTCTCAGTCAGCTGGCATTGATTTTTTTAAAAATCAATGCTGCTGACAGCCAGAACTCGAAGAGGTCGGGTTGTCCGAAGGGTAAGTTTTGCAGCAGGCAAAACTTCTGAACACTCTCGAGGGGAGGCTGTCGATTCTGCAAAAATTTACGGAAGGAAATTTCAAAAAAATCTTGTAAAAATGCCTTTGGGGTGATATAATAAAGTGATATATAAGAACACACAAGCACGGAGGTAGATTTATGGGGCTTCATGAATCGGGAGAAGATTATCTCGAAACAATTTTAATTTTAAAAAACAGACAGGGCTTTGTCAGGAGCATTGACGTTGCCAACGAGCTGGGCTTTTCAAAGCCCTCTATAAGCAGGGCAATGTCTATTTTAAGAGACAACGGCTATATAACAATAGAGCTTGGGGGAAACATTGTTTTAACGGACAAGGGAAAGGAAACCGCCGGAAATGTCTATGAAAGGCATGTTTTGATTACGGAGTTTTTCGTTAAGGTGCTGGGGGTAGACAAGGAAATTGCCGAAAAGGACGCCTGCAAGATAGAACATGACATAAGCGACGAAACATTTCTTAAAATGAAAAAGTTTCTAAAGAACTCCGACAGTCAGACAGACTGATTTCGAAAAAAGTTTGTAACAAAAACTTCATATAATTGTATTTGTATTACAAACCTGCATATGATATAATATAAATATAAAGAAGTAATGAAACAAAAATTTACTATTCTTCAATGAAAGGATGAGGATATATGAAAAACAGAATTTTTAAAGCTGCGGCACTGGTTTTGGCAGTTATATTCTGCGCTCAGCTTTGGTGCGTAAGCTCCTTTGCCGACGACCCTGTTTATGTTACCATAAACGGAACCCAGGTTACATATCTTTCAACAGACGCACAGCCTATGATTTATAACTCAAGGGCTATGGTGCCTATAAGAACAACTGCCGAGGCTTTGGGCTTAACGGTAGACTGGGATAAGGACACCGAGACCGCTACATTCACAAGCGCAGACGGCTCAAGAGTTATTAAGCACACTATGAGAAGCAACATTATTTATGTAAACGGCACCCCCTCCTCTTTTGACACATCCTCAATTGTTGTCAGCAACCGTATTCTTGTTCCCATAAGAATGCTGGCTGAGGCTATGGGCGCAGATGTAAGTTGGGACAACCCCAGCCGTACCGTTATTATACTTACAACGGATACCCCCGAGATTGAATCGGCTAACTTCTTAGACGATGATATTATCGCAGGGGGAGAGGCTACAATAAACGTTGTGGCGAACAGCTCAACTACAGCTGTTAAGCTTTATTACTCAACAGGACAGGAAACTATTAAGGAAGTAACAGACTACACCGATAACGGAGACGATTCAAGAACCTTTAAGATTACATTTACGGCGGAGGACGACGGAAACGTTCAGAGAACCTATTATGTATATCCCGGCAACGGAACCTCTTATTATGACTATAAATCCGTTGAGCTGACAGTAAATGACGAGGACGACGATGACGACTCCGGAGACGACGGACTTTCGGAATATATTTATAAGGTAAGCCTTGAAAGCACCAAGATAGAAAAGGGCGAATACTTATATTTCACAGTAGTTACAACAGACGATGTTCAAAGACTGAGAATTGACACAAACTATTCTTCAAACCACACATCTGTTTCGGACTATACCGAAACAAGCAGCAGGCGTACCTTTGAGGGCAAGGTTAAGGTAACCACAACAGGCTCATGCCACCTTTATATTTATGTATATACCGATGATTTGGGAACATATTCGGACGATTACAGAATTGTTGACTTCAGGGGAATTTCAGATGCCGACGATGACGATGACGAAGATGATGTTCTTACAATATATGACATTAACCCGGCTATGGGCGTAACCACAAAGAAGGAAGAGACAAAGCTCTACATATCAACATCTTCAGATATAGATTATGTTGAAATATATGATGATGACGGCGACAGAGTGGCTTATGCAAACAGTACTTATGATGAACAGGGCAATACAAATGTCTTTTTTGTAAGCTGGACAGAAACCTCTACAGGCACAATTAAATATAAGGTTGTGGCATATGATGAGGACGATGAAGAAATAACCGAATCTATCAGAATTACCTGCGAAAGCTCTCCCGGCGCATCGGCTCCCTTTGTTATTTCAATCGAGCCTAAAACAGATGATATAGAGTCCGGCGAAACTATGACCTATATTGTAAAATGCTCTACAGGTACAGACTATATCGTTATTAAGGACGAGGACGGAAGAACCCTTGCTTCAACAGAAGGCAACACAACAACCTCGGGAGCAACCTATATTAAGTTTTCGCCTAAGATAACAGTCGGTTCCGTAAATACCTATTATACGGTTTATGCTTATAATGAGGACGGAGACGTTGACGCAAGAACCTTCTATGTTTACGGCGTAAATACCTCAGACCCTGAAATTACGGGAGTAGACTATGATACTACTATTGAAGAGGGCGATGACTTAGAAGTTACGGTTTATACCACTACAAGCGTAGCTAAGGTATGGATTGAAGATGAAGATGATGATATGGTAACAAATAAGCTTAAAAAGCCTACAGACACATCATCCAGCGAATATACTTGGGAATTCACCTTTGAGCCTGACGACAGCGGAAGAAGAACTTATACGGTATATGCGGAGAACGAGGACGGCGACGACTACGACACATATACAATAAAGGTAAAGGTAACGTAATTATCTTATAAAAGTCAATAAAAATTCATAATATTAAGCCCCGAAAGTCCAAAGCTTTCGGGGTTTTTCTTTGTTTATGATGAAATCAAAATTAGGTAACAGTTCAGCCGTGCCGTATTTTTTGCTTTTTGCATATTTATATGTAAAAAAGCATAGGATAAGGCACGAGGGTCGCACCAAATAATGAGTAAAGTGAGAACCCGAAAGACATCGGGCGAGCTTTAGCTCGGGTTTGCGTTAAGC
>JAJBVU010000017.1 GCA_020859645.1 Eubacterium sp.
GTATAATAATTCATTGAACCCTTGTGTTTTGACAAAAGTGGGTTTTGGTCGAAACTTGTAAACATCTTATGGGATTTTGAGAGTTTACTTTTTCTCATCTTTTATAATATACCACAGGTTTTGACTTTTTGCAATAGTGTTTTTTCATATCTGCTCAGCAGATAACACCTACTATAAATTTTTCACAGAGGAAAATAGTTTTATGACATATATTGATAAAAGCTTGTGTTTTTAACTGTATATGGAGCAGACCGCCGAACCCTTTTTCATAAAAAAAGAGGTGGGTTTCGGTGTTTTTGTGTGCTTTGAAGAAAAAGCGGCACCTTTTAAGATTGTTCTTGCAGTTTCAATAAATGAAGGAGTGAAGGCGTAATGGAAAAAGACAGAATGAAGCCGGTTAAGCTGGGTCACGTTCAGAGAATGAGCTATGAAACCGTTGAAGAGGTTTTGGAAATGCCCAATCTTTTGGCGCTTCAAAAGGACAGCTATGACTGGTTCAAAACAGACGGTCTCAGAGAGGTTTTTGACGATGTATCTCCTATGAGCGATTATAACGGAGATCTTATTTTGGAATTTTTGGATTTTTCTCTTGACAGACCCCCTAAATACAGCATTATGGAGTGTAAGGATCGTGACGCTACTTATGCGGCTCCTTTATATGTTAAGGTCAGGCTCAGAAACAAGGAGCTTGACGAAATTAAAGAGCAGGAACTCTTTTTCGGCGACTTTCCTCTGATGACCGACACAGGTACATTCGTTATAAACGGTGCGGAGAGAGTTATTGTCAGCCAGCTTGTTCGTTCCCCCGGTATTTATTATTCAATCGAGAAGGATAAAGCCGGAAAAAACCTTCTTTCTTCACAGGTTATCCCCAACAGAGGGGCATGGCTTGAATATGAAACAGACTCAAACGATGTTTTTAACGTCAGAGTCGACAGAACGAGAAAGCTGCCCGTTACTGTTTTAGTAAGAGCCTTAAGCCCCGATAAAACAGGCTCCGATGAAGAAATTTACAGCCTTTTCGGCAGCGACCCTAAAATCCTTGCCACGCTTGAAAAGGATACAACTACAAATTACGAGGAGGCTCTTATTGAGCTTTATAAAAAGATAAGACCCGGCGAGCCGCCTACGGTTGAATCCTCAGAAACACTTGTAAGAAATATGTTTTACGACCCCAAGAGATATGATCTCGCTAAGGTGGGCAGATATAAATATAACAAAAAGCTTATGCTTAAAAACAGAATAAGAGGAATGAGACTCGCTTATGACGCAGTTGACCCTTTAACAGGTGAAATTATCTGCGAAGCGGGCACAAAGCTTGACAGAGAGCTCTGCGACAAAATTCAAAATTCCGGAATCGGCTATGTTGACGTAGTTAAAGAGGACGGCGATGAATGCAGAATTCTTACAAACAAGCAGGTCTGCATTAATCCCTTTGTTGAAAGCTACGGCTTTAAGGCTGAGGATTTGGGCTTAAGGGAAGATACTCTTGTTTACTTCCCCGTTCTTAAGGAAATTCTCGAAAACTGCGAGGATCCCGACAGTCTTAAAACAGCTGTCAGAACAAATATGCACGAGCTTAACCCCAAGCATATAACCTATGATGATATTATGGCTTCTGTAAACTATTGTATTCATCTTGATTATGACATAGGCAACAAGGACGATATTGACCATTTGGGCAACAGACGTATCAGAGCCGTCGGGGAGCTTTTGCAGAACCAGTTCAGAATAGGTATCTCCCGTATGGAGAGAGTTGTCAGAGAGAGAATGTCCACACAAGATAAGGACGCAGTTACTCCTCAGGCACTTATTAACATTAAGCCCGTAACAGCAGCTATTAAGGAATTCTTCGGCAGTTCACAGCTTTCACAGTTTATGGATCAGAACAATCCCTTAGGCGAAATGACCCACAAGAGAAGACTTTCGGCCTTAGGTCCCGGCGGTCTTTCGAGAGAAAGAGCAGGCTTTGAGGTTAGAGACGTTCATACCTCCCACTACGGCAGAATGTGCCCCATTGAGACACCTGAAGGTCCTAACATCGGTCTTATAAACTCACTGGCTGTTTATGCAAAAATAAATGAATACGGCTTTATTGAAGCACCTTACAGAAAGGTTGTTAAGGTTGACGGAAAGAGCGTTGTTACAGACGACGTTATTTATATAACAGCCGATGAAGAAGAGGGCTATGTTATTGCTCAGGCTAACGAGCCGTTAGATAAAGACAATCACTTTAAGCACAGCAAGGTTACCGCAAGACTGGGCGTAGACAACGTTGAAATAAGCCAGGATAAGGTTGAGCTTATGGACGTATCTCCCAAGATGCTTGTTTCGGTGGCTACAGCCCTTATACCCTTCCTTGAAAACGATGACGTAACAAGAGCCTTAATGGGTTCAAACATGCAGAGACAGGCGGTTCCTCTTTTGACTACCGAAAGTCCTATTGTAGGTACCGGTATGGAATATAAAACCGCTAAGGACTCCGGCGTTGTTGTGGTAGCCAAAAACGGCGGCTTTGTGGACACTGTTGACGCAGCCCAAATCGTTATAGTAAACGATGCAGGCGTAAAGGACAGATACCAGCTTATTAAATTTAAGCGTTCGAACCAGTCTACATGTATTAACCAAAGACCTATAGTAAACAAGGGCGACAGAGTTGAAGCAGGGGATATTATAGCAGACGGTCCCTCTACAAGCATGGGCGAGCTTGCATTGGGCAAGAACCCCCTTATCGGCTTTATGACATGGGAGGGCTATAACTACGAGGACGCCGTTCTCCTTTCAGAGAAGCTTGTGGCTGACGATGTTTATACCTCTGTTCATATTGAAGAGCATGAGTGCGAAGCCAGAGATACTAAGCTTGGCGCTGAAGAAATTACAAACGATATTCCCAATGTAGGCGAGGACGCTTTGCGTGACCTTAACGAAAACGGAATTATAAGAATAGGCGCAGAGGTACACGCCAACGATATTTTGGTAGGCAAGGTTACTCCCAAGGGAGAAACCGAGCTGACAGCGGAGGAAAGACTTCTCAGAGCCATTTTCGGCGAAAAGGCAAGAGAGGTCAGAGACAACTCCTTAAGACTTCCCCACGGCGAAAGCGGAACAGTTGTTGACGTTAAAATATTTACAAGAGAAAATTCAGACGAACTGGGTCCCGGCGTAAACAAGCTTGTAAGAGTTTATATTGCTCAGAAGAGAAAAATCTCTGTAGGCGATAAAATGGCGGGCCGTCACGGAAACAAAGGTGTTGTAAGCCGTGTGCTTCCCGTTGAGGATATGCCATTCTTACCTAACGGCAGACCTCTTGATATAGTGCTTAACCCCTTGGGCGTTCCTTCACGTATGAACATCGGTCAGGTTTTGGAGATCCACTTAGGTCTTGCTTCACAGGTTTTGGGCTTTAAGGTTGCAACACCTGTATTTGACGGTGCAAGAGAAAAGGATATTATGAATACTCTTGAGCTTGCAAATGATTTTGCAAACAGCAGCTGGGAGGATTTCGAAGCTAAGTGGAAGGGCAATATAAACGATGAAATATTTGCCTACCTTGAAAATAATAAGGAACACAGAGAAGAGTGGAAGGGCGTTCCCATAAATCATACGGGACGTGTTCAGCTCAGAGACGGCAGAACCGGCGAACCCTTCGACAACGCCACCACAATCGGCTTTATGCATTACCTTAAGCTCCACCATTTGGTTGAGGATAAGATCCACGCAAGATCTACAGGCCCTTACTCACTTGTTACTCAGCAGCCCTTGGGCGGCAAGGCTCAGTTCGGCGGTCAGCGTTTCGGCGAAATGGAGGTTTGGGCGCTTGAAGCCTACGGCGCATCCTATACTCTTCAGGAAATTTTGACTGTTAAGTCAGACGATATTGTAGGACGTGTTAAGACATATGAGGCTATTGTTAAGGGCGAGAATATTCCCGAACCCGGTATACCCGAGTCATTTAAGGTTCTCCTTAAGGAGCTTCAGGCTCTTTGTCTTGACGTCAGAGTTCTTGATGAAAACGATAATGAAATCGACATTAAGGAATCTATTGACGATGTTGACGAGCTTACCGTAAATATAGAAGGCACTGAGGATTCGGCTCCTCTTCACAGACCTCCCGTTGTGGCTGACGACGCAGTTATAGAGAGCAGCAATGACGTTATTGACGGAGTTTTAAACAGTCTTGATTTAGACAGCTTAGACGATGTCGATGATGACGAAGAGGATTTAAGCCCCTTGGATAAAGAAATTATGAGCGCAGAGGGCGAACTCTTAAGCGAAGAAGATTTTGAAGATTAATATGAAAGGAGATAGTTGGAATGCCCGGAAAGGATTCTGATCAGATAGTATTTGATTCAATTAAAATAGGACTTGCATCTCCTGAAAAAATAAGGCAGTGGTCTTACGGCGAGGTTTTAAAGCCGGAGACTATAAACTACAGAACATTAAAGCCCGAGGTTGACGGTCTTTTCTGCGAAAGGATCTTCGGCCCCACAAAGGACTGGGAGTGTCACTGCGGAAAGTATAAGCGTATCCGTTATAAGGGTACGATTTGCGACCGCTGCGGCGTTGAGGTTACAAAGTCTAAGGTAAGACGTGAGAGAATGGGTCATATTGAGCTTGCAGCTCCCGTTTCTCATATATGGTATTTTAAAGGCGTTCCCAGTCGTATGGGTATCATTTTGGGAATAAGCCCCAAAAAGCTTGAAGAGGTTCTTTATTTTGCGGCTTATGTGGTTCTTGACCCCGGTAAAACAGACCTTGCTTATAAAGAGGTTTTAAGAGAACCCCAATACAGAGAAGCAATTGACAAATTCGGCGCAACAAGCTTCAGAGTGGGAATGGGCGCAGAAGCGGTTAAAGAGCTTTTAATGGCTATCGACCTTGACGAAGAAGCAGCTAAGCTTAAGGAAGAGCTTAACGCCGGAGGAAAGACTGTTTCAAAGCAGAAAAAAGTAAGAATAATTAAAAAGCTTGAGGTTGTGGAGGCTTTCAGACTTTCGGGAAACAAGCCCGAATGGATGATTTTGGACGCTGTTCCCGTAATTCCTCCCGATTTAAGACCTATGGTTCAGCTTGACGGCGGAAGATTTGCCACAAGCGACCTTAACGATCTTTACAGAAGAGTTATAAACAGAAACAACCGTCTTAAGAGACTTATTGAGCTTCAGGCTCCCGATATTATCGTAAGAAACGAAAAGAGAATGCTCCAGGAGGCCGTTGACGCACTTATCGATAACGGCAGAAGGGGAAAGGCTGTTACAGGCCCCGGCAACAGAGACTTAAAGAGCCTTTCAGACCTGCTTAAGGGCAAGCAGGGACGTTTCCGTCAGAACCTTCTCGGTAAGAGAGTTGACTATTCGGGACGTTCCGTTATCGTAGTAGGTCCCTCGCTTAAGATTTATCAGTGCGGTCTGCCTAAGGAAATGGCTATAGAGCTGTTTAAGCCCTTTGTTATGAAGAAGCTTGTGGAAATGGATCTTGCCCACAACATAAAGAGCGCTAAGAGAATGGTTGAAAGACTTCAGCCCGAGGTTTGGGACGTTCTTGAAAATGTAATTAAAGAGCATCCCGTTATGCTTAACAGAGCTCCTACACTCCACAGACTGGGTATTCAGGCTTTCGAACCTGTCCTTGTAGAGGGTAAGGCTTTGAAGCTTCATCCCCTTGTTTGTACAGCTTACAATGCCGACTTCGACGGCGACCAGATGGCTATTCACGTTCCTTTGTCGGTTGAAGCACAGGCTGAGTGCCGCTTCCTGCTTTTGTCTCCCAACAACCTTTTGAAGCCCTCAGACGGCGAGCCTGTTACTGTTCCCACACAGGATATGGTTTTGGGTATTTATTACCTTACCCTGAAAAAAGGCGGAGACAGAGACGAAAACGGACTTCCCTTAAGAGTATATAAAGACGAAAACGAAGCAAGACTTGCTTATGACAACAATGTAATAACCCTTCACGAGCCTATAAGAGTAAGAAGAACTCTTAACATTAACGGCGAGGAAAGGTCTAAAATAGTAGAAACAACTGTCGGCAGAATTATATTCAATGAGATAATTCCTCAGGATATAGGCTTTGTTGACAGAACTAAGGAAGAAAACCTCTTTGCCTATGAAATCGACTTCTTAACAGGCAAGAAGGAATTAGGCAAAATTATCAACCGTTGCATCAATAAACACCCGGCTACGGAAACAGCCGTTGTTCTTGACAATATTAAGGCTTTGGGCTTTAAGTTCTCTACAAGAGCAGCCCTTACAGTATCCGTTTCCGATATGAAAATTCCCGAGGTTAAGGAGGAATATCTTGCCGAGGGCGACAGAGAGGTTGAAAAAATAACCAAGCTCTTCAGAAGAGGTCTTATGACCGACGAAGAAAGACACGCTAAGGTTATAGAGGTTTGGGAAGAAGCGGATAAAAAGATTACAGACGCTCTTCTTGAAAACTTAGGTCAGTATAACGATATTTATATGATGGCTCACTCAGGCGCCAGAGGTTCAAACAGACAGATTAAACAGCTTGCGGGTATGCGTGGTCTTATGGCTTCACCTACCGGCGACACAATTGAGCTTCCTATTAAGGCTAACTTCCGTGAGGGTCTTTCCGTTCAGGAATACTTCATTTCAGCCCACGGCGCAAGAAAAGGTCTTTCCGATACAGCGCTGAGAACAGCGGACTCAGGCTACCTTACAAGACGACTTGTTGACGTATCTCAGGATATGATCATAAGAGAGCATGACTGCGCCGAAAACCTTGACGAGGTTCCCGGAATGTGGGTTTCCGCATTTATGGACGGACGTGAAACAATTGAGCCTTTGACAGACAGAATAAGAGGCAGATATTCAGTAAACGATATTTACCACCCCGAAACAGGTGAGCTTCTTGTTAAGGCGGACACTATGATAAGTCCGGATCAGGCTGAAGCAGTTGTCAAAGCAGGCATTGAGAAAGTATATATCAGAAACATTCTTTCCTGTCACTGTAAGAACGGCGTATGCTCCAAGTGCTACGGTGCTAATATGGCTTCGGGCAGACTTGTAAGAATAGGCGAGTCGGTAGGTATTATTGCGGCTCAGTCAATCGGCGAACCCGGTACTCAGCTTACTATGAGAACATTCCATACCGGCGGCGTTTCCGGTAACGACCTTACTCAAGGTCTTCCCAGAGTTGAGGAGCTTTTCGAAGCAAGAAAGCCCAAGGGCGTTGCTATTATCGCTGAAAAAGGCGGTAAAATCAGCGTAACCGACCTTAAGAACCAGAGCAAGGTGTTTGTTGCGGAAGCTGACGGAAACACATCCGAATATGTAATTCCTTACGGTGCAAGAATTAAGGTTATGAACGATATGGAAATCGAAGCCGGAGATCCTCTTACAGAAGGTTCAATCGATCCCCATGATATTCTCCGTATCAATGGCATAAGAGGGGTTCAGGACTATATCCTTAAAGAGGTTCAGAGAGTTTACAGACTTCAGGGTGTTGATATAAACGATAAGCATATCGAAATTATTGTAAGACAGATGCTGAAGCGTGTTAAGGTTGAGGACGGCGGAGACACCAATATTATGGCTGGCAGCTTTGTAGACTGGCTTGCTTTTGAAGAAACCGTTATGGAGGGTCTTAAGAGAAATGTCGAAACAGCTAAGGCTAGCGCCGCTGTATTTAAAGACACCAATGCCGAAGAAATATTCACTCTTAACGAGCCTGAGGATATAGAAGCCTATAACGGAAACGCAAGAGCATTAAACGAAGGTATTTTCGCTTATAATGACGGCGTTATGTTTAACCTTCCCGAAGAATGCGCAGATAAGCTGCCCACTCTTAAGGCTCACGTTATAACCTATAACGAAAAGGTTAAGGAATATAACGAATATGCCGAAGAAAACGGCTTGCAGAAGCTTTTGACGGCTTACGTTGCTTTGCCCTCAGGCAAGAGAAATCTTTTGGGTATTACAAAGGCTTCACTTGCTACGGATTCATTCCTTTCAGCTGCTTCATTCCAGGAGACAACAAGAGTTCTTACCGAAGCAGCTATTAAGGGCAAGAAGGATTCCCTTATAGGTCTTAAGGAAAATGTTATTATAGGTAAGCTTATTCCTGCCGGAACAGGTATGAACTCCTATAGAAAGATTGACCTGAGACTTGTGGATAAGGAAATTGCTGCGGCTGAAGCTGCTGCACAGACAGCCGACACAGTAATCGAAGCTCCGGAAACAGCAGAAATTGTTTCAGAAGAAGCATAAAGAAATAAATATAAATTATTAAAAAGGAGACGGATTTTTCACCGTCTCCTTTTTGAGTGCAGAATTATATAAATACTTTGTTTTGCAGACTTGCAAAAAATAATTGCTCCACCTCTCCGTCACACTGCGTGTGCCAAGTCAACAATTTATTGTGGTAAAAATAATTCTTTGGAGGACGGTTTAAGTGCCGTCCTTATTTTATGTTTTACACTTTTACTTTGCCGATGAAGCGGTAGTAGATTTCAATCGAGATTACCGAGTTTTCGTTATTGTCGGGGGTATCGTGAATAACGGTTTTTTGAATAAGGTTGTTCAAAAGAACTTCGTTTAACTTGGTTATTTCTGTATACTGCTCCAACAGGTCAGCAAATTCTTTGGCTGATTTTATTTGCTGTGCTTTATCGGCAAGATTACGTTGAATTTCGTTTAGCCGCTCTTTAAGGCTTGCTTCTTCCCTTTCGAGGTTTTGAGACATCGCAGCATATCTTTCGGCTGAAATGCGTTTGAAAACATTGTCCTCATACATACTTTGAACGATTTCACGGATTTTAAAGCTAAGAAAATCATATACAACATACAAACAGCCTATAAAATTTACCCAATGACGAGCTGAAATTCTTTTCAAGTGTAGCTGCGGCAACGGTATTATTTTACGGCTGTATATTCTTCTATGAGCCTATAACAAAGCTTATACCCTTAAACATAATGTCGGTATGGCTTATAACAACTATTTTCGAGATGATAGCTTTTAATTATACCATACGCTTGTATTGTTAAACAAAAATCAGGCTTCTCTCATTTTTTTAATACTCGATAAAGCATAAGCCGAGGGAATGTCCTTGCCCGAAGTCAGGTTTACGGAATAGTCTTTGGACTTTTCGGTTTCGTCAAGTTCCTTGAAAAGAGCATAGTAATCTCTTCCGCCTATGTTTTTGGTTTTAATGACATAGCCGTTATTTTCGGTTTCCCAAGCTGTGCTTAGTTTTCCGCTGCCGGAAAGACCCAAATAGAGGTATAAATAAGGTGCGGAATATGTTTCAACTCCTCCCTTATATTCATCGGCATATACGTGTTTAATGGTTATCTTTTCTATATGGCTTATATATTCAGCCGGAGATGTATATCCCTCGGCTTTCATTTCATCTTCCGTAAACTTGCCGTAATAATCGTGACCATAGCTGTCGTCGGTTGATGAATAGGTATAAACTCCTTCATCATATGAAATTTCAAAGACATGTATTTCGTTTGCGGAAATATAAAAGCTGTCCGATGCATAAAGCCCATTCGGTGTATTTGTCCAAAGCAGCTCATAAGGAGCTTCGCTTTCAAGTAAATATGTTGTTTCCCCGTTCTCAGACAAAGCAAGAGAAAACTTGTCGGAAAACGGTATTACGTCTTTAAATTCATATTCAACCTTCATAACCTGCCTTGCTCCCCATGTTGTTTCAAACAAAACTCCGGCTGTGTCATCGTCAATATTATGCAGTATAAAGGAATTATGTCCTACCGCAAGCTGAGGATATTGAAGAATTTCGCCCTCATCGCCTTTATAAAGCTGATAATTCACATAATACTGTCCTTGAGGAGAAAGCTCTTTGCCTTTACCGCCGAAAATAACAGAAGGCAGTTTAATTTTATCCGAGGGCTTAATTTCTCCGTCCGAAATTTCATAAGGCTCATAATAATTGAAAAGAGAATATCCGTTTTCAAGCAATACACCGTTTTCATAGCGGTAGTCCGTAAGCTGAACCTCTTCACCCCAAACAGTCAGCACAGAGCCGGATAAAACCGACAGCAAGGTTATTGCCGTAGTTGTTCTTTTGATAAATTTTTTCATAATAACACCCCATTTCATCATTGACTGGCTGCCGCTTCGTATATGCGGCAAAGACATACATAAGCCTGTTCTCTTGAAAGGGCAGGGCTGTCTGTTTCCGTAAAATCAGCCGTTGTAAAGCTAATGTTTACACCTAAAAGGTCGGCTAAGCTGTTAAGCATTGTTACCGCTTCATCATAGGAAATTCCTTTTGCCGGGGAAAATGTTGTTTCAGATGTGGGTTCTATTATGCCCATATAATCCGCAAAGGCTGCATACACGTCAGAAGTGTCTGAAAAGCTGTTTCTGTCTGTTTCGGCTTCAATTCCGTTTTGTCTTATGTATTCAAAAATGTCCGTATATTGTGACTTGCAGAAAACATCGGCGGCAATATAAGCAAAATCCGCTCTTGAAATATTGTCTGAATAAAAGCAGTTATCCTCATTAAAAAGTATTCCTGCTTCCGTAAGCTTTTCTATGCTTTCAGCCGCCCACTCAGAGGGTTCTTCTTTTGAAAGATAATTTTCGGCAGTTTCTCCATCAGACAGCATTTTGAAAACGCCGTATAAGCTGTTGTCATCGGCTATGCGGCTGCGGACTGCCTTTAAGCCCGAGTTTTTCGAAGCTTCATTATAGTCGGGCTGACTGTAAGCGTATTTTGCCGTTCCGCTTTTGCTGTATTCATCATATGAAAAATCGTCATAAACAAAATAGAAGGTTATGCCTGTTTGGGAAAGCATAAAGTCTAAAACAGAACGCTCTTCGGCACTGTTTGAGCCGTCGAAAACCTGCGGATCTTCAGCCTTTCCTTTTTTAACAACGTTTCCGTTACAGTCGAAAACAACATATTCAAACCTGCTCTTTTTTGCACCTTCGGTGTCAGAAATAAGGCAGACACCCATATTTTTATTATCCTCACTTATAAAATAATCGGCAGTTACATTTTCGCTTTTCGTAAATGAATATAATATCTTTCCCGTTTCGCCGTTTAAAATGTCAGTAATTTCAGCACCGTTTTCCGTCCTTTCGGCTGTAAAGAAATTACCGTAAAAAGGCGTTATAAGGCTGTAGGTGCAATCGACCTTAATGTTTCCGTCCATATCTGTAATTCCGTAAAGGTCAGTGTCTATGTCACAGACCGTTATAAGATCTCCCAAAGGGTTTTGAGGAAAATATGAGGACGGATAAGCGGCTGAATAATAGTTTTCGTCTTTTTTATAGACGATATAATATTTTCCCGGCTTAAAGGCAAGACTTCTGTCAGGCTTTACAATAACCGAAGGCACTTTAACACTGCTTTTGCCGTCATAATAATTAAGAAGCATACTTCCGTCTGTTAAAGAAACACTGTTTAAATATCTGCTTCTTGTAAGCTGTGTTTTTTCCGCTTCGCTGTAAAATTCTGTTTGATAGGATACAAAGGTTTTGCCTGTGCATATAACTCTGTATGGGTAAATGGCTTTTTCAGAATCCGTATTTGCTTCAAGACTGCATAAATCGCTTATTGAAACGCCGTAAACAGTGCCGTCCTCTGTGTTTCCCTCTCCGAAACAGCCGCCCTCTATAATATAGCTGTTCAGACTGCCGAAGGCTGCTCCCTTTTCATCAGCATTAATGTTAATATATCCGCCGTTTATGTATATATGAGATGAAACAGAGCTGTTTTGACCGCTGCCGCCTATTCCCACACCGTTCTCTCCGGCTG
The DNA here is from genome assembly GCA_020859645.1 of Eubacterium sp. Classification (GTDB taxonomy): domain Bacteria; phylum Bacillota; class Clostridia; order Lachnospirales; family CAG-274; genus JAJQCI01. Next base: position 11,753 of record JAJBVU010000017.1, read on the forward strand.
TAATATTTATACGTCCTCCCGAAATTCTTATGTCGCTGCAATAGCCCAAACGTCCGCCGCCTATGGCTGCTCCGTTTGATGTTATGGCATTTACCGTTCCCCCTGTGACAGTTATATATTTTCCGTCGGAAATTCTGCCGCCGCCAATGCCTGCTCCGCCGCTGTTACTTACAGCCGTTACATTTCCCCCGGTTATGTTTATATAGCTTCCGTCGCCGTATTCACCGCCGCCTATTCCGGCACCCATACCGCCGACGGCGTTTATTGTTCCTCCGGCAATTAAAATGTTAGTGCCGTCAGTGCTGTGATCTCCGCCTATGCCTGCTCCGCTGCCTGTGTTTATAACCTCAGCTTTAAGCTTCCCCTTTTCACTGCCGTCGCCATAGCTGCTTGTAATTTTGAGAATATTGCCCTGAGAGGTCTTTTGCAAAGCCGCATATTCCGCTGAACCTGTGTAAAGGCTGTTGTCGCCTTCAATATAAAGAGTGACATCTCCCTCGGCATCAATTTCAAAGGGCGAAGCCTTAGAGTTTGAAATATTCAAATCTTTTATTGTTACCGATACATCTTCATCGGAAATAATTTTAATTTTGTCTCTGTCTGTTGAACTGACACCGTTTTTCATTGTAATTTCATAGCTGCCGCCCTCCGTTATAACAAGGGTATTGCTTTTATAGGCATATCCGCTGTCTCCCAAAACAGAAAAATCTCCCGTATCTGCTCCGAAAACATTAAAACAGCCTATGCACACAACAAATATAAAAGCAAATAAAACCGCAAATATATTCCTTTTCATAATAACACCTCATTTCATCATTGTTTTACTGCCGCTTCATATATTCGGCAAAGATTTTTATAAGCCTGTTCTCTCGAAAGAGCAGGTCTTTCATCACCCTCAAAGTCTGCCGCTGTAAAACTAAGGCTTAAGCCTAACCGCTTTGACGTGTTGTTAAGCATTGCCGCCGCTTCATCGTAGGAAATACCCCTTGCAGGTGAAAATGTATTGTCATCGGTTTCGCTCATAATTCCCAAACGGCAGGCAAGAAGGGCATATACATTCTTTGTGTCGTCAAATCTGTTATAATCTATTTCAATATTGTTTTGGGTTATGTAATCGGAGACATCTGAGCCTTTGGCTTTGCAGAAAACCTCAGCTGCCAAAGCGGCAAAGTCAAGCCTTGAAATATTGTCAGTATAGCGGCAGGCTGATTCGTTATATAAAAGCCCTTCTGATTTCAAGCTGTTGACACTGTTTTTTGCCCAAGATGAAGGCTCGTCATATGTGCGGTAGTCGGCTTCGTTTTCGCCTTCTTCAAGCTCTCTGAAAACCGCATAATACGTCTTTCCGCCGATTTCCTTTGTGCGAAGTCTCAAATTGTGTTTTTCAACCGTATCTTCATCGTATGCTCCGCTAACTATTCTGTTATAAACTCTGCCGTCTTTGTCTTGAATAGTCTCGCTGTGATGATATGATATTTCGCCTAATAAAAATTTTTCCTCACACTCATCCCTTGAAGCGTTATTACTGCTGTCTATAATATTTCCGTCGAGATCGCAGAACATATACACTGCACAGGAAGATGTAAAACCGTACACCGCAAAATAATTGCCGTCTTCGCTTATATAATAATAAAAACTGCGGTTTAATGCTCCTTCATCATTTGAGTTCAAATACTTAAAAAGAACCTTTCCGTTTTCAGGATTTATAACATAATAATGTTTGAAATAGGTTGTTTCTCCGGCATCATAGGCTAAAAAAAGCTTGTTAAAGGGCTGTATGCTTGTGTAAATAAAATCAACGGCAATATTTCCGTCCTTATCTAAAATGCCGCATTTATGCGTGTCTATATCATAAGCCGCATAATATTTTCCGCCTGCGCCTTGAGGATTTATCCTTACGCTTGCACCGTATTCTCCCCTTGAATGTGTAGTATACTGATAAAAATAGTACATTACATATTTTTCCGGCTTAAAAGCAACTGTTCCGTCAGGAGACAAAAGAGAAACAGGTCTTTTCGTCCTTTTGTTTTCTCTTTCCAAACATTCACCCTGCCAACAAATATAGTTATAATAAATCTCGTCGCTGCCCGGCACATTCCAAATTTGACGTTCGTGCATAGGGTAGCTTGAACCCGGCAAAGGCACTTCATAATCCAAAAGAACATAATCGTGTTTTAAAATCTGTCCGCTTTCATAGCGGTAGTCTGTCAGCTGAATTTCTTCACCCCAAGCGGTCAGTACCGAACCGCTTAAAACCGACAGCAAAGTCAAAGCCGCCGCCATTGTTTTAAAAAAATTTTTCATAAAAATCCCTCCTCGTAAGCATTATTTTCGTCAAGGTTATAAATACGTTTTTAACCTAAATTCCGTACAATTTGTTTAGCCTGTTTTTCGTTAAGTATGCCTGTTATCATATATGAATAGCCGTTATATACCCATTCGATAACCGTTCTTCCGTTGTTGCTCATAACATTAAATGCTGTGTTTTTATGTGTAACAGTATAAACAGGAGTATCATCTTTTTCAATAAATATGCTTTTTCCTTCCTCTATAAGCCGTATAACAAGCTTTATTTCCGCTCCGTCATTTTCAGCCGATACAAAGCATATAATAACCGTACCTGTTATATCCGAGTGGGAAACACTGTCAAGCCTATAATCCTCCGGCAAATATTCCGGCAGTAAAAATTTTACTCCTAATTTTTCTTCAAGTTCGCCTATTGTTGAGTAGGAGGTGAAACCGCTGTCCTTCAAATCGGTTATTTCTGTTTCCGTATGGCGAAGATTAAGCTTGTTATTTAAAATCTTCAAGCCGGAAATTATATTTGTACCTGTCAAAAAAACGGAAATCATGTTTATAACCGCAAAAGCAAAAACAACAGCAAGCACAGCCTTTATAAGTTTATTTTCGCCAAATAAAATTTTATCGAAGTTTCCGCACATAATTATCACTTATCCTATATTGTTTACAATCTTTTTAACTTCATTTTCTTCGATTATACCGCTTAAAATATATGTATATCCGTTAAAATCCCAACATATAACCGTATCGCCGTTGTTGCCGTATACTTCGAACTTAATGTTGTTATGTGTAATAGTGTAAGGCGGAGTGTCGTCTTTTTCGACATACAAATTCCAGCTTGTATGTTCATCGTTTTCTATTATATGGGCAGCAAGCATTTTAATTTCGCTTCCCTCGTTCTTTTCCGATGAAAAACTGATAACCGCAGTCTCCGAAATATCCGAATAAATAACATACTGTAAAACATAATCATCGGGCAGCCACCCCGGCAGCATAAATTTTGTTCCTGCATATTCTTCCATTTCGTTTACAGTTGAATAGGCATCAAAGCCGCTGTCTTCGGTATCAGTTTTTTCTATCTCCTGATAACGAAGATTTTTAAGATTACTCTCGAAAATGTCGGAAAGTGAAAAAAGATTTCCCCTTATAAGCATAAAGCAAACTGCACATACGGCGGCAAGCCAAATTACGACAGTAAAAGCTATTTTTAATTTGTTGGCTTTTGGCTTATCGGTATTGCCAAAATTATCTTCCATAGTTATCCCCCTTATCTAATATTGTTTACAATCTTTTTAACCTCTTTTTCTTCAATCGTACCGCTGAGCATATAGGAATATCCGTTGTCCATCCATTCGATAACAGTTTCGCCGTTATTGCCGAAAACATTATATTCTGTGTTGTTATGTATAATTTTAGTAACAGGTGTATCGTCCTTTTCAATCATTATACTTCTGTTTTCGCTCATGAGTCTTGCGCAAAGCTGTATGTCGCCCTTTGTTATGTCTTCGGAAGAAAAATTAATAACCGCAGACTCTGCCATATCCGAATAGATAACATACCCCACATCATAGCCCTTGGGCAGATATGAGGGAAGCATAAGTTTAAGCCCTATATGCTCTTCAACATCCTTTATTGTGGAATATTGTTCAAAACCGCTGCCCTCACAATCGATTTTTTCAGTTTCCCGGTTTCTCATCGCTTCAAGTCTGCTGCCTGAAATATCAAAAAACGAAAGTTCGTTTCCGCTTGTTAAAAAAACACAGGCTGCGCATATAACCATAAACGCAGCAACAGCAGCTGCCTTTATAAATTTGACTGTTTTGTCAAAATCGCCTTTCATAAAACTCCTTTCAACTTATGCTGTCAATAATTTTTTCAACCTCTTCCTCATTGATATTACCGTTTAATTCATACAAATATCCATCGTATGCCCACTCTATGACAACAGCCCCGTCTCGCTGAAAAACATTATAAGAAATGTTATTGTGGGTAATGACATTAGCTTCTCCGTTTTCCTCTTGAATATCGTCATTTGCCTCGTTTTCCAAAGGCTTTATGCGAAATATAAGTTCCTCATCTAAATTTTCTTCGGAAATAAAAGAAATAGTCGAATAACCTGTTGTTTTCGAGTAAACAGCATAACTGAATTTATATTCGTCCGGCAAAAATACGGGAAGAAGAAAGTCATTTTCTGTATATTCCTCAAGCTCCTCTACTGATGAAAACATTTTAAAATCATTCTCTTCCGGGTCACTGCCGCTTATGGTCAGAAGCTCGTCGGAAACAGTACGATAGCCCGAAAATTTATTCGCACCGACAAAAAGGTTGGAGCATATACTTATAACAATAACCATCATCGTTGCAATGCCAACAAGGCGAAGCCTGCGGAATGTTTTACCTTTTCCGCCCGGTTTTTTGCTTTCGTGCGTGTCCGTCTTAGGCATATCTTCCGTCAAATATTCATCTTCAAATCTTTTCCAAACCTCCTTTTTCGGAAATTTGTAAGGCAAAGGATTAATTTCATCAAGCCTTGCGTTAATTTCATCAAGCCTTGCAAAATCCTTTTCACCTAAATTATCCTTGTCAATCAAATCGTCAAGCTCCCCGTTAAGCACTTCAACCTCCTGTTTTATTTTTTCCTCTTTCTCCAAATTTTTCTTCATAAATCACCCCTCCTACTTATATATGTGAAATTCGACCCAAAAAGTCAGCATAATTTTTAAAGTTTTTTTATTTTTTTAAAATTTTTTTAAGTTTCTTTTTTACAGCCGACCACAGCGTAGTTGCACTCGTATAGCTTATATCCATTTTTTTCGCAATATCCTTCACAGACATATCATCTTTATACCTGTATGTAATATACTCAAACTCCCGCTTGCTCAGGAGCTTACCATATTCCTCAAAAGCATCATTTTCAATAATTTCTTCAAAACAGTCTTTCTCGTCGGCAATATCACTGTTCCGGTCATTCAAAGTCTCAACCTCAACAGGATATTTTCTTCCGCTTTTTTCGTCATTCACATACTGTTTTCTGCAGGCTTCCAAAGTCTTAAATTTCACCGTTTTGTAAAGCCAGCCAAGCCTGTTGGGATGGTCATAAACCTCATCAATCTTTTCTGCCGCCGTAAGATAAGTTTCCAAAACAATATCAATCGACAAGTCATAATCCCCGGTTCTGCAATACACATAAGCATACAGCCTTTCGCTGTAATCATTATACAATTTTTCTAAAAACTCTCTCTTTTTGCTATTCATTTGCTTCAACCCGCTTTTTCTTGTTACTGAATTGACATCACTTAGCTATAAATAAATTATAACACAAAAGGAAGAACTTGTTAATCATCATTTCCTTAATTTTACTATAAAAGTGTTGTCGATAGACAGACAGATGGGCAAGCTTGCTTGCACAGATGGTTGTATATCAGACAACCTAACCCGTATGAGCAACGTAGGGTGATAACCCGGAGTGCGAATACAGGGGCGATTGTGGGAGTGCGAAGCACGTAGCAATCGACTTTTATAGAACGTGTTATCTGCAAAGCAGAGTGTAGGTTTACAAAGCAATTTTAAAAAAGAGCGAAATCAAACACACAGACGGCAAGCAATACATCTTCTTACAACACAAACCTTGTATTAGAAGAATAGCCATGTTATAATAAAAAATGAGAACGTAGATGAATAACTTAAGAAATGAGGGGATTATTATGAAAAAATTTATTGCAGCTCTTATTATATTGGTTATGTTTTGTGTTAATGTTTACGGCAATATTGAACACAGCAGTGAAATTTTTGTTGACGAAAAAAGTGAAGAGGTAAGCTATGCCGTGACACTTGCTTCGGGAGAGATTGTAGATATAGAAGAGAATAGCGCTTTTATTTTGAAAAACGGAGAACCTGTTTATACTGTGCCTTATAAAGAATGCGACGGTAATATCATTTTTGAGGTAAGAAAACTATTTGAAACTATGAATTACGAGGTCTTGTGGGAGCCGGAAAGTAAAACTGTTTATATTTCGGATGGTAAAAGTACGGAAAATTTTGATTATGGCGAATATGTGCTAATAAATGACAAGGCGTATATGGGAACAGAAAAATTCAACGGTGTTTTCGGCTATTGCTGCGAAGTTAAAAATTATCCCTTTGACATTGATGATGATTATATGTATTTTTGCTGTCCCCTAATTGTTTTTGACAGCTTTGACACTAAAACGGTTATCTCCGAGAATACTCAATTCAGCGAAGTTAAAGAATGGTTTCAAGCGGCATTTGAAGATTTTAAGGAAAATTCGGAATATTGTGACGGAAGTGAAAATGCCGAATCCGTCCTAAAATTAATTTCAGAAAGAATAAACGGAATGGAGCAAATAGGTGAAATTTCAAAATACAGAATTTATGATGGACCTTATAGGGTTTATGCCGACAAGACAAGCGGAGAAATGTATTATGAAATATCAAAAATTCACAGAAGCATTATAAAAAAACTTGTATATGACGATTCGGATTTATTTGTTATAAATTATTTCGTGGGATAAATATGCAGACCTGCCTAAAAGCAATGATTGCTTTTAAACAGGCCTGTTTTTCATTTGTTAAAACAATATGAACTTAAGCTCTCTCAAGGATGCACTTTGATTTTCGGCATAACCCCGGTTTGGGGAAACGATTATGCGAGAAATGAACAAATTAAAAGAACAAGGCAAAATCGAAAGAAAAGGCGGCAAACGATACGTCTATTGGGAAATAAAGGAATAATTTTCATACCGCAAAAAGACCAACTCCCTTAAGTCAATAACTTAAAACAGTTAGTCTGTATTGTTAAAAATTATTATGCTATGATATATTCGTCAATATTTTGATTGCTTTTTTCATTTATTGAAGTGAATAAGACAAGCCCAATGAAATAGTGGTATACCGGCAACATTTCAAGGCTTGACTTTGCAATTTTGGCAGCCGAGGTTTTCTGTAAGGTCAAAGGTGTTGAAATCAATGAATATATTGACCAAAACAGCATAAGCCTTGATTTTGACAGATTTACCGATACCGCAAGCTTTCTTTAATCGGTATGTACAGATACATCAGATGTCGCCTCCTTAAATAATAAATAAGCCTCGTCAAGAGTTTTAAATTCAATGATTTTCAAAATTATACCGGTTGGGGTCAGATTTTCCGCACTCAATCTTGGAAATCCACTCCCTTGAAACTTCTATTTCTTCACTGAGTGTTTCCTGTGCTAGGTTTCTGGACAATATCAACCTTCTGATTGCTTCCATAAATTTTTCCTAAGTGTTTTTGACAATAAGCTGCTCATTTTTGATTTCTCCTTTTGTTTTTATTCGACAGTATTGTCGTAATATAAAGGATATGGGGGGGTTACATAAAGTCTATGAACGCTGCGTTCACATCTTTAAAATATTTCCACGATAATATTATTTTTTATTCTCCTTATCATAATAT
>JAJBVU010000203.1:0-230 GCA_020859645.1 Eubacterium sp.
GCATACGCATGGCCCCCACCAGGCTGTCTCCCATTTCCGCAATTATGCCCGGCCTGAGGGCGGCGGGCCAGTCCTCCCGGAAGCACGCCTGCCAGTGCCGGGCAAAGGTGCCGGATTCGTCCCGGTCCCGGTTGGTATAGCGCTTCCCGGCCAGTTTGCTCTTTGGCAGATGTTCTCTGTAAACCTTGGTGATTTCCATGGCCCGCTCCTGGCGTCTGTTTTATGTTAAA
>JAJBVU010000203.1:240-2996 GCA_020859645.1 Eubacterium sp.
CCACTCATTATAGCCAAACAGCTGACGGTCTCTGTCAACAACAGCTTCTTGGCCTGCAAGCTTTATGAATGCACCCAAAACAAAAGAACCAATTGGGTAATTAATGTATGCAATATACCACGGCGCTTCCAACCGATTCGTTGTATATTCGATGCAGTTGATATTTGCAGCCCTTCGTAGCCGTTTTTGTGTAAGGCGCAATATATTCTGTATAAATATCTGCATCAGATGCTTCTGTTTTTGCAAACGCTAGTTGGTTTACAAGGATTCCTGTACCGTTATCCTCTCATTTGACTGAATACCACCGCTGGCTGGATTCCATCTTCCGGGGATTCCTTTCGAAGGTTACTCCCACTCGTAAATTTAAAGCTTGGTTTAAACAATTCCGTTCAGCTTTCGTGATCGGTTTTGACTCCATTTGATCCCAGTTGTCCATTCTCTATAGCATTCACTGATATTGTGATATTGTGTTATCAAAATGCTATCAGGTTTGTGTTATCAATCTTCCCACTCATGCCAGTATATCTAAAAAAGACTACTTTCATGCAGTAAGTTTTCATCGCAAATGGATTAATACTATATTCGATCTGCGTAAGGTAACGCCTTTATATACTGCTCCATATAATCCCAGTCCGGCAAGCCTTGACTGGTAGCTGGAAGCTTTATTTGGCTTTTTTTCATTTTCTCCATTGTCCACTTGCGCCCATAACTGAACTTATAACGATTTGCTTTTATGACTGTGGTAATAAATAATGCAATATACTTATTCAACATCCATCCCTTGGCATACAATACATTAATATCATCAGTTGCCCAGAATGGAAAGGATTGATAGAATGCTTCACCAACACTACCATTATAATTCACAGTTATACAATTTGCTTTGTATATAGCAGGTGCATCTATCTGTTGCCTAACACCGTTATTTTCACTAATAGCACCTAAATAGTTTGTGCTCCCCTCTGACATATCCTCTTTTGTTAAACGCCTGCCTTTTATAAAATCAAACAACTGACCTAATTCAAATTCTCTCCAATTAGAAGCATCACGCAATGCTAATGGGTTATTTACATTAGCCGTTGTATATGGTGAAATTGGCACAGTATAAACCCATTCAGGTACTTTGTCAGGAAGTTCAATATATTTGAGCGTTTTATTAGCTTGCCGCCCATAGGCATATTTATAGGCATTTGCTTTTATGCACATGCACCAATATAATTTCTCTTGCAAAGACATAGATTTTTTCGGTGTTAAGATATATAAATCACGTCCGCTATAAAAAGGCTCTCGCTGCACAAATGTAGATAAGACACTGCCACCACTTGCACAAGACAAAACGCCTGCTGGCTGTATCTCTATACCATCAATTTTTCGGACACGGGCAACAACACCGTTGTTTTCAGCAGTACGAGCAACAAAATTAATGCCTTCTTTATCGTTTTTGGGAAGAATCTCAAGCGTCATTAACTCTAAGTTAACCCCATATTGGACGGTAAACAAGTCATTAACCTTCATATACCTCACCCGCCTTTACGAGATATGCCAAATAATCATTAACTGTCTGTTGAAAATCGTCTTGCGTCAATGTGCTATAATCCGTTTTCATGTACGCTTCACATAACCATTCATCTGTATGGTTGACACACGCACGCGCAGAAAGACCGTCAACTACATCATGATTACGATAGAGTTTTAACCATTGGGCAAGTATATCTGACCACCGACCATAATAATCAATGCGACCTAATTTTTTACGCTTTACATACCCGTCATCTTTACAATATCCAAAATATGTTTCCTGCTTAGTATCGTGTGGTGCGTGGGCTTTCCATACCATTACACACGGGTTCGTTCCTGTTGGATAAAAAATATCATCGGGCATACTGAAAACGGCTTTCAGAGTATGCTTTTTAAAAAGACGCTCGCGAACATCCTTAAATTTTGTACCAATCGCGCAAGACATCGGCACGACAACGACACAGATACCATCAACCGTTAAAATTTCAAGCAGTTGTTCAACAAACTCCAACTCAACCTTGCCGCCCTTAAGTGAATATGGAGGATTGATCAATCCCACGTTGATATTAAGGGCCTTTAGCTCTTTTACTACTTTGGGATCAAAACAGTCTCCTTTGATAATATTTGATTTCCCATCTTGGCGAATAATCATATTCGCAATAGCCAGCGTATACAAACCGTCATCTTGCTCAACGCCAAATAAACGCTCTTTTCGGATTGTTTCAGTTTCAACCGGATTTGCATCTTTAAACATTTTGGACATTGCTGTAACTAAAAACCCGCCCGAACCACAGCAAATATCCCCAACTGTACTATTTTTATTCACTCAAGCTAACTCAACCATAAATTCAGTAAGGTGTTGAGGTGTTAATATTATGCCAAGGCCAGAACCATCTCCACCACTGTATTTTATAAATTCGTGATAGAACACACCTAGTGCATCAAGTGTGCTATCAGCATAATCCATCATGGGTTTTATTTTCATTTCTAGTTGTTCTAAATACCATATAATGGATTTTTTCTGAATTAATGGGATCGACGAGAACTTTGAATTATCTTGCAACATTTTGAAAATCTGTTTGATATATGCCACTCTATCGTTACGAATACCGCCCTTTTTTAATTCATTCTCTATCGCTGTTTGTATGGCTGACATAACAGCGCTGTAAGATGGCAAATATGCATAACTCTTTGAAAAATCATCGTTATTAAGTGCAATGAGTACACCTGCTATAAAT
>JAJBVU010000322.1 GCA_020859645.1 Eubacterium sp.
AGTTTGGTAGAGTGCTTGGTTTGGGACCAAGATGCCGCAGGTTCAAGTCCTGTCATCCCGACCATAGTCGAAATTTGTCCGAAAGGGTAAATTTCGGCTTTTTCTTTTGCCTGGCTGTCGAAATTAGACAACAATATGATACGAACGTATCACAAAATCATCCGCTTAACGTTCATGTTGTACCATTGTATATAATAAGTGATTGAACCTTGCAGGCTCACTCCATTGTGGAAAATGCGCGGAGTTTTCAAACCAGTGAAACGCTTTGGGTGTGGTAAGAGAATGATAATACTGCTCAACTAATTCACTGGATACATGGTTGTCAAATCTACCTTCGATAAAAGTGACTGGAACATGATAGCGCGTAATTTGTTCAAAATCTGTCAACATCAATTCTTGCCAGAGGAACTGAATCGATGGCAAAGACCCTTTTTGACGGTTCAATAGGTCACGCAATGTATATTCCCGTGAGAAAAGAAAATCCATAATAAACCGATTATAGCTCCGTTTGCCATATAAAGAGCCGCCCTGCTTTACCACTTGCCCTGTCACAAAAAGCAAATTGTCCAGCCAGTTTTCCCCGATATAGCTGCAATCGATGCTTTTTAACTTTTCTACAATCTTGCTGTTTTCAGCCTCCATATTTTTTTGTATAGCAAATTCTTTCGCCTTTCTTGAGGATTTTGCCATATTAACAACCTGGCCGCAACCAATATACTGATGCAAATACTGCGGACACCGGGTAACAAATTTCAGCCCCAAAACACTGCCCCAAGAGTGTGCCACAAGATACAGCTTTTCTTGTTTAAACCGTGTCAGCAGCCACTGGCATAATTGTTCCAGGTCGTCAACAAAATTGGCTATGCAAATATTTGCTTCTTCCGTAAAAGGGAAATAGGACTTCCCTGCACCGGGTTGTTCCCACACAACAACAGTAAAATCATTTTCCAACTCCTTGTTGTATTTGGACACAAGCGGCAGTGCTGTATCGCCGGGGCCGCCATGCAGATATAAAAGCACAGGGGCCCCTTTTTTGTTGGTTTTAATGGAAACACACTGCTTTTTATTGTGCAATGTTATATATTCAATCATATGGCTTTCTTTTCTCCTTTGCTTTTACTCAACCAAGTATACCACTGCGTATAGAAAAACGCCACCTTGCAGCAGCAACAAAAAACAGAAAGCATTTGTCTTGAGTCTGTTAATCTCCTTTGGCTCAAGATGCAAATCGTCAATATCGATTTTATTATACCGAACCCCCGCATGAATACGGGGATTCTCACCAGATACGCTAACACCATTCCGACCAAAGAAAGACCGTCAACTCACAGTTGACGGCCTTTCTTTGTCTGTATTCATGCGAGTCTATGAATTGCAAATCCTATAATTCCATTCGAAACTACGCTGGGATTATAAGGATTTGATCTGCTGGGCAATTCAAGATTATTAATTGCCTTTTTCTATCGCTGAATAAATCACCATTAAGTGTTGTTTTATCTCATGCTGGTGCTATAATTAGGTTGAGTAAATAATGGCTTTCGTCAGGAATAGTCCAATAAGGCTTATGAAAGAGGTATAGAGAATGGAATATAAAGGTACATTAATTGCGGTTAATGATATGGAAAAGGCCAAACAGTTTTATAACTCCGTTTTGGGGCTGGAAGTTGTCATGGATGCAGGTGTAAATGTCCAGTTGACAGGTGGCATTTTCCTGCAAACAGCTGATACTTGGGTTAGCTTTATCCATAAGTCAGCATCTGATATCGTTTTTGAAAACAATGCTGTGGAATTATACTTTGAAACGGATGATATGGATGACTTTATCAAAAAATTAGGAGTGTTTACGAATATCTCCTACATCCATCCGGTAGTAGAACACAGCTGGGGACAACGAGCAATACGTTTTTACGATTTAGATAGCCATATTATTGAAGTCGCTGAAAACATTATCATGGTAATAAAGCGGTTCATTGACTCCGGTCTTACTGTGGAGCAGACAGCAAAGCGTATGGATGTTGATGTTGCGTATACAAAAGCTGCTTTAGAGCAGCTTGGCTAATTCACCTTTGTATCATAAAGCTGATGAAAAGGTGGAACGCCCTCATTCTGCTTTTTTGTGCATCGCCCTTAATATTCAAATAAAATCTCAACGCAAAAGCTCCGCCCTTATCTCCAAAGGCCGCGCTCGTGCGAAATATTCATAGATTACTCGCTTGACTGTCTGCATACCCTGTGTTTATCAGCATTTTTCCAAGTCCTATAATTCCACTCCGACCACGTCGGAGCAAAGTGCGCTTTGCTCCGTTTTTCTTTGAAGAACAACATCCGCCCCGCTCCTTTGCGCCTCCTTTTCCCCAAAAAGTCTTCGACTTTTCGGGGATCCCATTTTGGAAGGCATCTATTCGGTACAAAACACACAGTTCGAGTGTCCTGATAGGATTTCAACTCCTATAAGGACATTTTTTCGTTTATACGGCCTGATTGCTTTGGGAGTAGCTTCGTGCTACCCCTTTTCTTGTTTGCAAAACTGCTTTGGCAGCGGCAGAATGTCTGTAATCTCAATCGTTCCAATGCAGTTGTAATGGATTGTCAGTTTCTGGAGGGAACACCATCAACTTTTTTGCCTGATGTATTTCGATGTGTTCAATTTGTTCATTCAGCATTTGGGGTATCAGTTTTTTTACATGCGTGTATAATTGAACGGCGATAAAATATCACAAGTATCTGCTTCCACTTTTGCTGTTTGCAGTTTCGCCCGCGGGGTTTTGATTCTCCTGAAAGCTGTTCCTATTTCTCCATATTGTTATATGACGCAACTGGAAAAAGCCAATGCTGTAACAGCTGGCTGTTAGTACTCGTTATGCAGCGCTTGGCGCTGCTTTTGCAAAGATTTTTCATGTCAATGGAATCTCCGCTGACATAATTCCATGTTCCGCATAGTCTGGTCGGGTACACATTTGAAACTGCAAGGAGATGGACAATAT
>JAJBVU010000115.1 GCA_020859645.1 Eubacterium sp.
TACAGAAGAAGCGTAAATATTTTTTAAAGCTCTTGACAATCCGGCTGCAAAATTCTATAATATAAAACTAAATTTACAAAAATAGTTTAAACAGTCTTTCAAATATTGGGAAGGCTGTTTTAAATTACAAGAATACAAGAATATTTATTGCCTTCTGTTAAGAAGCAGCTGCTGTGATACCTTTGAAGAGGCCAAAGAGAATTTATGGGACGTAATCAAAGCTGAAGCAGTTTTCCCGAAGATTGATGTAAGCAGCGAAAAAGTGATTAGCCGATTAATCGGCGGTTATTAGGCTGCAGCCTGCGGTTATTCTTGCAATGCCGCTTTGATTGCAGGTGAAAAGGGTTAAATCATAGCCTGTTGACTTCATTTTCTCTGTGTCTCCGCTGTTCAAAACTCCCACAGACTTGACCTCATAGCTGAACACATTTCCCAATACATCCGTAAAAACAACTCTGTCCCCCTCGCTTAGGCTTTTCAGTCTGCCGAAATGACTCTTATAATTATGAGCGGCAATAACGCAGTCGTGACTGTAAACAGAACCGCTGTAACAGCACGGGGCTTTTCTCAGGCTTTCATAACTCCAGCTTTTGCAGACCGGCAGTGTTACATCTAAAGAAGGAATTTCCAAAACCCCTATAATGCTCAAGCCGTCAATCTCTTTTGTGGGCATACTCATATTGGGATATCTCTCATAAAGCTTAGAATTGCTCTTTACCCCGTTAATTTCGGCTTCATCCAAAAGGGTCAAAATTTCAGCGGCTCTTTTTTCCGCTCTTATTCCGTCATAAATATTATATGCGGTTAAAAGCAGCGCCGCCAAAACCAAGGCGGTGCCTAAAAACATTAAAAAAATTCCTTTTTTAGCTTTCATTCCTGTTCCTCATTATATCTTACATAGCCCACGGCAAATAATATAAATCCGCAAATAAACAATATGGGTACAGGCATCCACAGCTGACCTGTTTGGGGAAGATTTTCCCCGCTGTTTTCAGTCTCGGCAGATGCGCCCGGTGTTTCTTCCCTTCGTCCGGTGTCCTCCGTCTGACTGCTTCCGGGGAGTATTCCCGCATCGTCGGAAGGCGTGTCCGTTTCTTCGCCGCCTTTGTTCTCTGTATCTTCAGCCTCGGAGCCCTGCGGTAATTCCTCCGTATTTCCCTCCTGTTTTGTTTCAGTGTCTGTTCCGCCGCCGATTGTATAGGAGCTTCCGCTGCCGCCGCCGGAAGCTTTCTTTGTTGTCGCTTCCGTTGTTTCCTCTGCGGTTCCCGTATATATGTTTGTAATAACTACCTCCGTACCCTCGTCTGTGTTATTGCTTTCTATGGTTGTGGTATATCCGTCGGGCAAGCCCTCCTGCGTAACCGTCCATGTAAAGCCCACCTCTAAGTCCGTCAGCTCATACTGCCAATTGTTTTCCTCATTAAGAGTAACAACAGCATAAACCTCTCCGTCTCTGTATATTGTATAAACAACCTCTTCGGGTCTCACATTATTATCGTCTATCCATACAATCAAAAGCGTAAAAAGCTCGGGGCTGTCGTCACCGCCGCCGCTTTCCCCTTCGCTTTCCTTTGAAAATTTCGGGCTTACGTTAACAGTATTCGTCCACTGTGAGCTTTCGTCTAAATTAGGCAGACAAACCAAAAACGTCTCGGAGGTATATGTATAGCCCCCTGTTGTGACTTGGCTTGCGCTTACAAGATATAAGCCTCTTTCAAGCCCCGAAAACACTGCTTCGCCGTTTGAAACCGTTCCCGAAGAAACAGGGCTTAAGCTGTCCGTAAGGGCATAGTTATATAATGTTTTCGCCGCCGCAGTCCATCCGCCTGCGGTTAAGCCCTTTAAATTCATACTTTCACCATAGGCGGCAAAGTCTCCGCTTAAAGTAAACGAGCAGTCCTCATTAAACTCCCCTGCCCTGTAAATTTCAAAAACAGCCCCCTCTGCTTCATAGCTTATAATAAGGGTGTTTTCCTCTTCGGCACATACTGCCGCTGTTCCGACCCCCAAAGCAATAAACACGGCTATAGCTAAGGCTTTAATTATGTTTTTCATCTTCTTCACTGCCTTTCTTTTTATTCTTCTTATCTTTCTTATTCTTCGGCTTTCTTGTGGTAAAAATCAATATAATAACCAAAATCAATAAAATGGGCAAAGCAATCACAGGGGCAACATATACCGCCTTATATTTTGTGGCGTCGCCGGGAATTGTCTCCTTGTCGAAAAGATAATCGCTTACCCTGTGACCCCTTATAAGAAGCCTGTGAGAGTTTACTGAGTAGGGAGTACAGGTTACAAGAGTGCAGTAGTCGCATCCCTTTTCAGCTTCCAAAAGGCTTGTGTCATCGGGCTCGACAATAGATATTTTATCCACCTCATAGGTGAATTTTTCCGTCAAAACGGTAATTTGAAACATATCCCCCTCGTTAAGTCTGTCAAGGTCGGTAAAAAGCTTTGCTGAGGGCAGACCTCTGTGGCCTGAAATTCCGCAGTGAGTGCCCTCTCCCCCTACGGGTAAGGATGTGTTTTCAATATGCCCGGCTCCCTTTGCCAAATATTTGTCCTCTGTGGTGTGATAAACAGGCAGGGATATATTAGCCGCAGGAATGCTTATATAGCCCATAATACCCGTTTCGGTAATATTTAAAATGCTTTTGTATCTCTCCATATCGCTGTCGCTTAAAACCCACCTGTCAGACAGCGTTTTTAAATATTCATTCCATTCTTTCGCTTCGTTTATTACTGCCTGTCTTTCTTCCTCCGAAAGCTTTGCGGCTTCTTCGTCATAAACAGCTATTGTTTTCGACTGTATACGGCTGTTATAATAGTCGCTTGCGGAAGGATAAATAAGCAAAAACGCTCCCACGCCGAATATAACAAAAAGTAAAATCGTAGACCAGTTTTTTCTGAAAAAGCCTTTTTTTCTTTTTGTTTTTTTATTATCTTCCATTTACATCTTTCCTTAAAGGTTTTATTC
>JAJBVU010000127.1 GCA_020859645.1 Eubacterium sp.
ATCAAATTTAGTTAGCAATAGGTAACTTTATACAATAAATACTTTTTTACCCCAAAACTTTGGACTTGTACTTTTAATTGAATTATATTAAAATAGAAGAAGGAAAATTCATAAAACTGTTTATTGAAAAAATGAAAGAAGGATTTAAAATGAATGTAACAAGCTTTACAATCGACCATACCAAGCTTCTGCCGGGGATATATGTTTCCCGAAAGGACAGCGTAGGCAATGAAACTGTGACCACCTTCGATGTGCGTCTTAAACACCCCAACATCGAACCCCCTGTTGAAATTTCCGCAATTCACACACTGGAGCATCTTTTGGCTGTGTATCTCAGAAGCGAGGAAAGCGGCATCGCCGACAAGGTTATTTATGTAGGGCCTATGGGCTGCCGAACAGGTATGTATCTTATTTTCAAAGGAGACCTGACTTCTGAAGATATTCTGCCCTACGTGGTTAAAGCCTTTGAGTATACAAGAGATTTTCAGGGAAAAGTGCCTGCAACAGAAGCTAAAGAATGCGGAAATTATTTAGATCATAACCTGACCTTCGCAAAGTATGAAGCCGATAAATATTTGAGAGAAACCCTTTATTGTATTAAGCCGGAAAATATGACTTATCCGATTTAAAATGCTTAAAATATTTTTTTAAAGGCTTGAAATAGGGGCTAAGCCGATGGTCTTGACCTTTTCTGCCGCACAATAAAAAACAGTGCGTAAATCCAAATAAGGACTTACGCACTGTTTTTTGCAAAAAATTTTACTCTCCCATTGACACACTTAAGGGAAAAGTGCTATCATTATACAAAACCTATATTGAAATGAAGGAAGATAATATTTTATGAATAGGAAGGAATTTTTAAGAGGAGCTAAAAACGGAATGCCCATAGCCTTGGGGTATTTTGCGGTGTCAATTACAATCGGCATAGCCGCCGCAAATGCAGGGCTGTCGGTTTTTGAGTCGGGCTTGACCAGCTGCTTATGCTTTACCTCCACAGGCGAATTTGCGGGAATCGGGCTTATAGCCGAAGCAGGCTCATACCTTCAAGCGGCAGTTCTTCAGCTTATAATAAACGCACGCTATGTTTTAATGTCGGCGTCTCTGAGCCAAAAGCTCAAGGAAGATGTTCCCTTAAGGCTGAGACTTTTGACGGGAATGGGTGTCACTGACGAAATTTTCGGTCTCTCAATCGCTGAGGAATATCCCCTGTCGCCCTTTTACACAATCGGCATAGTTTCTGTGGCTGTTCCCGGATGGACTTTGGGAACGGTTATAGGCGCACTTTTAGGAGGGATTTTGCCTGAGCTTTTGACCTGCGCCTTAAGCGTCAGCCTTTACGGAATGTTCATTTCCGCCTTTATTCCACCAGCAAAAAAGGACCGCAAAATTGCAGCCCTTGTTGTGTGTTCGTTTATAGCAAGTCTCGCTTTCAGCCTTGTTCCTGTGTTAAAAGAAGTATCTGAAAGCACCAAAATAATTGTTTTAACTATTGTTCTCTCTGCAGCTTTTGCCCTTATTTTCCCCGTAAAGGAAAAGGACGAAATAGAAGAAGGTCAGGAGTAAATTATTTATGAAAAATACATATATTTATATTTTTGTTATGGCTGCGGCAACCTACGCCGTAAGGGTTATTCCCTTAACGCTCATACGCAAAAAAATCAAAAACAATTTTATACGTTCCTTCCTATATTATGTACCCTATGCAACACTGTCGGTTATGACATTTCCGGCGGTTCTCTCAGCCACAAATACTCCTGTTTCGGCGGCAATAGCACTTGTGGCAGGCATAGCGGCAGCCTATAAGGGCTTAAGCCTTTTTACCACTGCCGCAATATGCTCCCTTTCGGTTCTCATAATCGAGGGCATAATGATGCTTATATAATCACATTTCGGATAAGCCCTTGTCGCTGTAAAGATTATATGGCGTAATCTGATATACATAATAATTAAGCCAGTTGGAATAGAGAAGGTTTGAGTGGGCTTTCCACTGAACGTCAATAACCCCCTCCGGGTCGTCGTTTCTGAAATAATTTTCGGGAACAGCCGTTTTAAGCCCCTTTGCCCTGTCTCTCAAATATTCATTTTTAAGGGTTTCCGTTTCATATTCGGAGTGACCCATTACGAAAAACTGCTTGCCCCCCTGACCGGAAACGATATAAACCCCGGCTTTTTCCGAAGTGCTTAAAATATTCAGCCCCGGGGTCTTTTCTATGTCATACTTGCTGACCTCGGTGTATCTTGAGTGGGGTGCAAAGAAATAATCGTCAAAGCCTCTTAAGAGATTTTCGTGCTTATAGACCTTTGTGTGTTCATAAACTCCGAAAAGCTTCTTTTTAAGAGGTCTTTTTTTAATTCCGTAGTGATAATAAAGCCCTGCCTGGGCGCCCCAGCAGATGTGGAAGGTGCTGAAAACGTTTTTCTTGCTCCACTCCATAACCTCGCAAAGCTCATCCCAATAATTTACCTCTTCAAACTCCATAAGCTCAACAGGGGCGCCGGTTATAATCATACCGTCAAACCTCAAATGCTTAATATCCTCAAAGGTATTGTAAAATGTGTTTATGTGAGAAGCCTCTGTGTTTTTCGAGGTATGGCTTTTCATCTGCAAAAACTTTATGTTAAGCTGAAGGGGGGTATTGCTTAAAAGTCTTAAAAGCTGAACCTCTGTTTCCTTCTTTTTAGGCATAAGATTTAAAATCAAAATTTCAAGGGGTCTTATGTTCTGACTTACAGCACGGCTTTCGGTCATAACAAATATATTTTCGTGTTCCAAAACATTTTTAGCGGGCAGATTGTCCTGAACCTTAATTGGCATATACAACATCCTTATCTATATAAAATTGAGACTATGTTCAATAACGCCGACAAGGCTCCCCTTGAGGGGAGCTGTCAGCCGTAGGCTGACTGAGAGGTGATATTTCATATGGTCAAATAAAACAATACTCTATTATTATTCTATACCAAAGGTGTCTAT
>JAJBVU010000019.1 GCA_020859645.1 Eubacterium sp.
GAATAAGGGGCGGTTTTATGCATAAAAACGATTTTTTAATTTACAATACAATTGTTTATGAGCTTTATTCTGCGGAAAGCACTGATGATTTAAAAAACAGCTTTCTGCCTATGCTTAATATGCTTGTGCCTTACAGCTATGCAAGCATATTGCCTGCGGAAAAAGCCGATAAAGACGTTGTTTTCGGCTCTCCTCTTTGTGTTCCTGAGCTTTTTACGGAAGCCGAGGATGAGTATATCCGCTGCGCAGACAAGGACGGGCTTCTTTG
Organism: Eubacterium sp.; assembly: GCA_020859645.1. Classification (GTDB taxonomy): domain Bacteria; phylum Bacillota; class Clostridia; order Lachnospirales; family CAG-274; genus JAJQCI01. Next base: position 269 of record JAJBVU010000019.1, read on the forward strand.
GCTTGCTTTAAGCCGAGAACCTACACTAATTCAGGACAGCGACCTTCGTTCAGACGAAATCCGCTTAAGCGACCCTGTTTATATAAGATGCTACAAAAAATATCACATCTATGACAACATACAATACAGCATTGTCTACAACGAACAGCTTTTAGGCGTTTTAACCCTTTTCAGAACCAAAACAGACGGAGCCTTTGAAGAAGGGGAGCTTTTTTTCCTCCGTGCTTTGGGTCAGCACCTCAACAGAGTTATGAACAGCATTATAAACAAAAAAACCTCTTCGGAAGGAATTCCATCAAAAGACCTTGCTTCGAAATTCGGCTTAACACGCCGTGAAGAAGAAATTTTAAGGCTTGTTTCGGAATATAAAAACAATGACGAAATTGCGGAAGCCCTTAACGTTCGTCAAAATACTATACAAAAGCATTTGCAGAATATTTTCAGAAAAACAAACACAGCCTCAAAGCTTGAGCTTATAAGACTGTGCCACAGTGAAAATTAAAATGATTTACGGTTTGGGAAGCTGCTGAGTTATGCAGTGTATGTTTCCTCCGCCGTATACTATTTCTTTGGTTCTTACCCCCACAACTTCATAATTGGGAAACATTTCCTTTATTTGCTTAAGGGCAAGGCTGTCGTTTTCGTCATCATACTGGGGAACTATTACACCTTTGTTGCAGATAAGAAAATTGGCATATGAAGCAATGCACAAATCGCCGTTTTTTCTCGTTGCTGAACCTCTTCGTTTGTCTATTGTCTCTGCCCCTTCCGTTAAAACAGGCTTTTTTACGCAGCAAAGCTTGTGAACCTTAAGCCTTCTGCCCTTTGCGTCTGTCGCTTCGGTTAGTCTCCTTAATGCGTCCTGTGACGCTTCGTAAAAAGGGTGGTTTTTGTCCTCTGTATATATACAGCAGACCTCTCCCGGGCGGATAAAACAGGCTACATCATCAATGTGTCCGTTTGTTTCCTCCGGGTCAATTCCGTCGCCCAGCCAAATCACCTTTTCAGCCCCCAAATAATCGCAGAGCTTCTTTTCTATTTCCGCTTTGGTCATAGAGGGGTTGCGTCCTTCCGAAAGCAGACACATTTCCGTTGTAAGAATTGTCCCTTCTCCGTCGGTGTGAATTGAACCGCCTTCTAAAACAAAGCCCTCTGTTCTGTAATAATCCGTTCTTGTTAATTCGCAGATTTTTTCCGCCGCCAAATCGTCCTTATCCCATGGAAAGTATAAGCCGTCCTTAAGTCCTCCCCAGGCATTAAACTCCCAGCTTACGGCACGCCTTCCCCCTTTTCCGTTTACCAAAAAGGTAGGACCTATATCACGGCACCATGCGTCATTATAAGAAAGCTCAATAACTCTTATTTTTTCGGAAAGACGGAAACGGCAGTTTTCATACTGCTCTGTTGCTGCGAACATTGTTACCGGGGCAAAACGGCTTATAGCTTCGGCAGCGGCGAAATACTGCTCCTGAGCGGGCTTTGCCCCGTCTCTCCAGTTATCCCCTCTGTAAGGACACATCATAAAAACCTCTTCCTGAGGTTCAAATTCTCCCGGCATATAAAAGCCGTCCTGTTTTGGCGTTGTGTTTATAATTCTCTTTGCCATTTTTTCAGCCCCTTTCTCCATGGGTCAATAATATTTTATAGCATTCAGGCCGTCTGTCTCTAAAAAGCCCCCACTGACGCCTTTCCTCTGCAAGAGCGTCCAAGTCAAACTCGTTAAGTATAAAGCCCTCTTCTGTTCTGTTCATTTCTTTTACTATGTTTCCGTGGTTGTCTGTTATAAATGACGAGCCGTAAAATGTTATTTCCATATCTTCATCTTTCTCGGTTCCTGTTCTGTTTGAAGCTATAACGGGAATCATATTCGCCGCTGCGTGTCCCCTCATGGCGTTTTGCCAGTGATCCTTAGAGTCCTTCTTTAAAAAGGGTTCACTGCCTATAGCCGTAGGATAAAACAAAAGCTCAGCCCCCATAAGAGCCATAGCCCTTGCGGCTTCGGGGAACCACTGATCCCAACAGATACCGAAGCCAAGTCTGCCGAATTTTGTGTTCCAAACCTTAAAGCCCTTGTCTCCGGGGGTAAAATAAAATTTTTCAGCGTAGGGCACTCCGTCGGGAATGTGCACTTTTCGATATGTTCCCAAAAGAGAGCCGTCTGCGTCTATTACGGCAACAGTGTTAAAGGCAGTGTTTCCGAACCTTTCATAAAAGCTTACGGGAATAACTACGCCCAGCTCACGAGCCACAATCTTAAACCTTTTTACCGCCGGGTTTTCTTCCGTTTCAGCGGCAATGTCAAAATATTCGGTTTTATGCTTCTTGCAAAAATAAGGCGTTTCAAAAAGCTCCTGCAAAAGTATTATATCCGCCCCCGCTTTTTTTGCTTCTCTTATAAGCTTCTCGGTCTTTAAAAGAGCCTTTTCCCTGTCAGAGCCTACTCTCATCTGTGTCGCTGCAGCAGTTACCTTTCTCATATAACATTACCTCCCAACAAAAGAATAAAGCAGAAAAGCATAAGCCTCTCTGCATAAAGCGATTATATATAAATAAATTTCAAAAATCAATATCTGCATTCAAAAATAAGACCTATTGCCCCCAAAAATAATTACGGGAATAAAAAAGTAATCAAAAAAGAGTATTTATAC
>JAJBVU010000290.1 GCA_020859645.1 Eubacterium sp.
GAAATATTGTAGTTAGGGTTCTGATTTTTGATAAATTTTCTGATTTTATTGTCCTCTACAAGATAATCGGCATAATTCTTCTTATCCGCATACCAAACGGAATCCCAGCCTTTGATTACGCCAACTCTCAGTCCGTGAGGATTAACTTTCTGACCCATTAATAAACCTCCTTATCTCTCGTTCAAATAGATGGAAATGTGAGATGTCTGCTTGTTGATTCTGTAGGCTCTGCCCTGAGCTCTGGGCTTAATTCTTTTAAGCGTGGGGCCCTGGTTTGCAACTGCCTCCTCAACATACAATTTATTAACGTCCAACTCCATATTATTCTCGGCATTAGCCGCTGCGCTTTTAAGAACCTTTCCTATAACATCAGCAGCATATCTGGGTGAATAAGCAAGAATACCCATTGCTTCACCTACAGACTTGCCTTTAATCTGGTCTAAAACAATCTTTGCCTTTGTGCTGGAAAGACGAACATATTTAGCATGAGCATGAGCCCTTGTTTCTCTGTTCTGCTCGTTTCTTTCCTTTTTGATTTGGCTTCTATGTCCTTTGGCCATTAAAAAGCCCTCCTTTCAAAAAACGATAACGGTCATGCTTTATTATTTAACCTTAGACTTCTTGTCTGCGTCCTTGCCGTGGCCTCTGTATGTTCTTGTAAGAGCAAACTCGCCAAGCTTGTGACCGATCATATCCTCGGTAATATATACGGGAACATGCTTTCTTCCGTCATGAACGGCGATTGTGTGACCGATCATATTGGGGAAGATTGTTGAACGGCGTGACCATGTTTTAATAACATTCTTTGTATTAGCGGCATTTTCAGCCTCGACCTTTTTCATAAGATGCTCGTCGCAAAAAGGTCCTTTTTTAATTGATCTGCTCATTTATGCGGCCTCCTCATTAGCTGTCTCTTCTGCGGATAATATATTTGTCGCCGGCCTTGTTCTTTCTTGTTTTATAACCGAGAGCAGGCTTGCCCCAAGGTGTACAGGGACCGGGACGTCCGATAGGCGCTCTGCCCTCGCCGCCGCCGTGGGGGTGGTCATTGGGGTTCATAACAGAACCTCTGACAGTAGGTCTGATACCCATATGTCTCTTCTTACCTGCTTTACCGATGTTAATAAGCTCGTGCTCGTGGTTGCCTATAGCACCGATTGTAGCCTTACAGTCGATAGGCAAAAGTCTCATTTCGCCGGAGGGAAGTCTTACTGTAGCAAATCTGCCTTCCTTAGCCATAAGCTGAGCAACGTTGCCTGCGCTTCTTACAAGCTTTCCGCCTGCTCCGGGAGTCATTTCGATGTTATGAATTTCGGAACCAACGGGGATCTTTCTCATAGGAAGAGCGTTACCTGTTTTAACCTCGGCTTTTTCGCCGCTTTCAACTGTTTCGCCGACCTTAAGTCCTTCGGGAGCGAGAATATATCTCTTTTCGCCGTCAGCGTAGAAAAGCAAAGCAATATTTGCTGTTCTGTTGGGATCGTATTCGATAGCTGCTACCTTTGCAGGTACGTTATCCTTATTTCTCTTAAAGTCGATAATTCTGTATTTCTTTTTTGTTCCGCCGCCGATGTGACGAACGGTTATTTTACCCTGTGCATTACGTCCTGCTGTTTTCTTAATATGAACACAGAGGCTCTTTTCGGGAGTAGATTTAGTGATTTCGGAAAAGTCCGAAACAGTCATCTGCCTTCTTGAAGGTGTATAAGGCTTAAATCTCTTAATACCCATTTCTTACACTCCTTTCATATGGGGAAACGGGTACACAACGCACCCGTGTGTGTCATTTTGCTGCTGATTACATTCCCTGGAATACTTCGATTTCCTTGGAATCTTCTGTGAGCTGAACGATAGCTTTCTTTCTTGCGGCTGTTTTGCCGAAGGTATAGCCTCTTCTTTTAACCTTGCCGTTTAAGTTCATAGTGTTTACATAAGCAACCTTTGCTCCGTCAAACATTTTCTCAACAGCTTCTTTAATCTGGCTCTTAGTAGCGTCTGTGTGAACATAAAACGCATACTTCTTGTCAGCCATATCGTTCATAGTTTTTTCTGTGATAACAGGACGTAAAATAACGTCATAATATTTAATGTCAGCCATTATGCGTATACCTCCTCTATCTTCTCAACTGCGCTCTTTGTAACAACGAAAGCGTCATACTTGAGAATGTCATAGGGGTTAATAGTGCCGACTGAAGCTGTCTTAACATCCTCAATGTTTCTTGCGGAAAGAACAACGTTTTTGTCATTATCGTTTATAACAACAAGAGCCTTCTCGGCGCCGATGTTCTTAAGAACCTTAGCCATATCCTTTGTCTTAGGAGCGTCAAACTTAAGCTCGTCAAGCACAAACACCTTATAATCGTTATATTTAGCTGTAAGAGCGCTCTTAAGAGCAAGTCTCTTAACCTTTTTGTTTAATTTGAAAGAATAATCTCTCGGCTTGGGAGCGAATACAACTCCGCCGCCCTTCCACTGGGGTGAACGAATGGAGCCCTGTCTTGCTCTGCCTGTACCCTTCTGTCTCCAGGGCTTCTTTCCGCCGCCTCTTACCTCTGCTCTTGTGAGAGTACTCTGTGTACCCTGACGCTTGTTGGCAAGCTGCTGAACAACAGCCAAATGGAGAACATGTTCATTTATTTCAGCTGCGAAGATGCTGTCGGAAAGCTCGATCTGACCGACTTTCTCTCCGTTCATATTTAAAACCTTTGCTAATGCCATTTACAATTCCTCCTTTCGTCCTTATCAGTTAGACTTGACTGTCTCTTTGACAACAACGACAGAACCCTTGCTTCCGGGAACGGCGCCCTTAACAAGCAGCAGATTCTTCTCGGCGTCAGCTCTGACAACCTCAATATTCTGCACTGTTACGTTTACTGAACCCATATGTCCGGGCATCTTCTTACCCTTCTTAACCTTTCCGGGTGAAGTACCTGAGCTTAAAGAACCCAGTGAACGGTGATATTTAGAGCCGTGAGCCATGGGGCCTCTGTGAGCTCCGTGACGTCTGATTGCGCCCTGATAACCGTGACCCTTTGAAACGCCGCTTACGTCAACGTGATCGCCTACAGCGAAGATGTCGGCTTTAATTTCAGCGCCTACCTCGTAGTCAGCGGAGTTTTCAAGCTTAAGTTCCTTAAGAACCTTCTTGGGAGCAACGCCGGCTTTGTCGAAATGACCCTTGTCGGGCTTGTTTACGTTCTTTTCCTTTACATCGCCGAAACCAACCTGTAAAGCTTCATAGCCGTCGGTTTCAACTGTTTTCTTCTGTGTAACAACACAGGGACCCGCTTCCAAAACCGTAACGGGAATTAATAAGCCTGCCTCTGTGAAAACCTGCGTCATGCCGATTTTCTTGGCAACTATTGCTTTCTTCATACAGAAAAGCACCTCCTAAACTATACAGCGGATTACTCTTAAATAACCCGAGCAATCATTCTAAGTTAATATAAGGAGAACCTATTTACCTTATATATAACCTTAACTTAATAACCTCCGATTATATCGGATTTTATAAAGACAATTTCATCAAAGCATCTTGATGGTAATGTCAACACCTGCAGGAAGATCAAGACGTGTTAATGCGTCTACGGTCTTAGCAGTAGGCATCAAAATATCAATAAGTCTCTTGTGTGTAGAAAGCTCAAACTGCTCTCTAGAGTCCTTATACTTATGAACCGCTCTGATTATGGTGATAATTTCCTTCTTCGTGGGGAGAGGAATAGGACCTGAAATCTTAGCGCCTGTCTTTTTAGCTGTCTCAACAATGAGAGCTGCAGACTGGTCGATTAACTTGTGGTCATAAGCCTTCAAATTGATTCTGATTTTCTGACTTGCCATAAAAAAAGTCGCCTCCTTAATTCGCACTTTTTAAAAACAGTACGACCAAGTGGTGACTGCACAGATTTATACTTAAAACAAAAAGCCGCAAAGAACCCCTGTTTTAAGAAAAAACAGTACAGTGACCTACTCGCCCGGTTTCAAATGAACAGGACATTGCTCCACGGAAAACCGAATTTCTTCGCAACCTCCGCATCAACGCTCTTAATGTCACATCACTAATCATTATACACTCACTTCCCAAACTTTGCAAGTATTTTTTAAAAAATTTCCAACAAACTTTTTCTTATCTTTCACCAAAATTTTATACGTTTTGAACAAAAATGCCCTGTTTTTCTATTTCAAACACCTCTCAGTCAGCTTCGCTGACAGCTCCCCTCAAGGGGAGCCTTGCCGCACCCTTAAGTCTTTCTATCACAAATCATCTTCAATTCCAAAAAGTTCTTGACAGAGCCTAAATAAAATCTTATAATTGAAGTGATAAGGAAGTCACAAGCTTCAGCGGGCGCAAAACATTCCGCCTTTAAGGGCGAGAATGCTTTTTTTATACCTTGCGTATTATTATAGAAGAAACTCATAAAAAGAGGAGGAATTTTTATGGTAAACACCCCCCATATAAACCCTTTGGCTGATATAGCCGAAACCATACTTTTGCCCGGCGACCCTCTCAGAGCCAAAATGATAAGCGAGGTCTTTTTGGAAGGCTCCGTCTGCTTCAATAAAGTCAGAGGCGCTTTGGGCTTTACGGGCACTTACAAGGGCAGAAAAATTTCCGTAATGGGTACGGGAATGGGTATTCCCTCAATGGGCATTTATTCCTACGAGCTTATTAACATATACGGAGTCAAAAATCTTATCCGCATAGGCACAACGGGAGCAATGCAGAAGGAAATCAACGTCCGTGACCTTATTTTGGCTCAGGCTGCTTCAACCAATTCCGCATATATGAGCCAGTTCGGTCTTAACGGCTCTTTTTCTCCCACAGCTAACTTTAAGCTGCTTAAAACCGCTGAGGAGGTCTGCTGCGAAAAATCCCTGCCCCACCACGTAGGCTGTATTTTGACAAGCGACAACTTCTATACAGACGATGAAAACCAAATTTCAAGCTGGAGCAAAATGGGTATTTTGGCAACTGAAATGGAAACTGCCGGGCTTTATGCCAATGCGGCAAGATACGGCGCAAACGCCCTTTCCATACTGACTGTTTCCGATCATATGATAAACAAGGACGCAGAAATCACCACCGCCGAGGAACGTGAAAAAAGCTTTACGGCAATGATAGAAACAGCCCTTGAAACAGCAGTAAGACTTTAAGACTGTTTCCCAACTTTTTTGTTGAAAGTTGAACAAATATATGTTATTATTAAAAAAGTATTGTAATCGGTAAGAAAAAAATTATTCCGAGGTTAAAAACAAATGAGTTTAATATCTTATCTTATAAACGGCTTAAGCTTAGGCGCCGTTTATGCAATCATAGCCTTAGGCTATACAATGGTTTACGGCATAGCCAAAATGCTGAACTTTGCCCACGGCGACGTTATTATGGTGGGCGCATATGTGGTTTTTACCGCTGTCAGCGGAATGGGTATGAACCCCTATTTAGGCATTTTAATCGGGGTTATTGCCTGTACGGTAACAGGTGTTTTAATCGAAACAATTGCCTACCGTCCTCTTCTTGAGGTGTCGAAGCTTGCGGTTTTGATTACGGCAATCGGCGTCAGCTACTTTTTACAGAATGTTGCTCTGCTTATTTTCGGCGCAGACACAAAGTCATTTACATCTGTAGTAGCCTTCAAGGGTCTTTCTCTTGCAGACGGCAAGCTTACAGTCAGAGGCGAAACAATCGTAACAATCGCCGCCTGTATTCTTATAGTAATAGTCCTTTCCCTTTTCATTAAATTTACTAAGCCCGGAAAGGCTATGCTTGCGGTTTCGGAGGACGCCGGAGCTGCCCAGCTTATGGGCATCAACACTAACGGAACTATCGCTTTAACCTTTGCAATAGGCTCAGCCCTTGCGGCAATCGCAGGCGTTCTGCTTTGCTCATCATACCCGGCTCTTACTCCCTACACAGGTTCAATGCCCGGTATAAAGGCTTTCGTTGCGGCTGTTTTCGGCGGCATAGGATCAATTCCCGGTGCATTTATAGGCGGCTTGCTTTTGGGCATAATCGAGATTTTAGGCAAGGCTTACATATCCTCACAAATGGCTGACGCAATCGTTTTCGGAGTGCTTATAGTTGTGCTTCTTGTTAAGCCCACAGGTCTCTTAGGCAAAGAAATTCAGGAGAAGGTGTAAATTATGGCAAAAAAAATATTCAACAAAGATACAAGCACGTTTTTCATAGTTATAATTGCCTACTTAGCCGTTGAGCTTCTCTTAAAAACAGGCAATCTGTCAAGCCTTATGACAGGTCTTTTGGTTCCCCTCTGCGTTTATGTTATTCTTGCAATTTCCCTTAATATAACCGTAGGTATTTTAGGCGAGCTTTCACTGGGTCACGCAGGCTTTATGTGTGTGGGAGCCTTCTCGGGAGCCTTCTTCTCAAGGCTTGTAGGCGACTCAATAGCTTTCGGAGGCTTGCGCTTCTTTTTGGCTATATTAATCGGCGCATTAACAGCGGCTGTTTTCGGCGTAATAATCGGTATTCCCGTTTTAAGGCTTAAGGGCGACTATTTGGCTATCGTTACTCTTGCTTTCGGCGAAATCATTAAAAATATAATGAATGTTCTCTATGTGGGAAAGGACGTAAACGGAATACATATTTCCTTTAAGGATACCACGTCCTTGGGTCTTGACCCCGACACTGCCGACGTTTTGATTAAGGGCGCACAGGGCATTACGGGAACTCCGAAGGACTCAAACTTCACAATCGGCGTTATTTTGGTTATCATAACCCTTATTGTAACCCTTAACCTTATTCATTCCAGAACAGGCAGAGCAATTATGGCAATAAGAGACAACAGAATTGCCGCCGAATCAATAGGCATTAACATAACAAAATATAAGCTTTTGGCTTTCACTATTTCAGCTGCCTTTGCCGGGGTTGCCGGTGTGCTTTACGCTCACAACTTAGCTTCCCTGACAGCTCTTCCCAAAAACTTCGGCTACAATATGTCAATTATGATTTTGGTTTTCGTTGTTTTGGGCGGAATGGGCAACATCAGAGGTTCTGTTATTGCCGCAGTTATTTTGACGCTGCTGCCTGAGCTTTTGAGAGGCTTAAACGAATACAGAATGTTGATTTATTCTCTTGTTTTGATTGCCGTAATGCTTTTAAGCTGGAGTCCGGCAGCAAAAACATTCAGAGAAAGATATTTGGGCTTTTTAACCAAAAACCGTAAAAAGGAGGTATCTTAAATGGCTCTTCTTGAAGTAACGGGCTTGGGAATTTCCTTCGGCGGACTTCGTGCCGTTGACGACTTTAATGTAATTATAAAACAGGGTCAGCTTTATGGGCTCATAGGCCCCAACGGCGCAGGAAAAACAACCATTTTCAATCTGCTGACAGGTGTATATAAGCCCACAAACGGAAAAATTATTTTAGACGGCGAAAACATAACGGGCAAGAAAACCGTTGACATAAGCAAGGCAGGCATAGCCAGAACCTTCCAGAACATTCGTCTTTTCACGGACCTAACCGTTTTGGATAATGTTAAGGCAGGGCTTCACAATGAATATAAATATTCCACATTAACAGGCATTTTCCGTCTGCCGGGATACTTTTCAAACGAAAAGGCTATGAACGAAAAGGCAATGGAAATACTAAAGGTTTTCGATTTGGACAACGAGGCTTCACTTAAGGCATCCAACCTGCCCTATGGCAAGCAGAGAAAGCTTGAAATAGCAAGAGCCCTTGCCACTAATCCAAAGCTTCTTCTTTTGGACGAGCCTGCCGCAGGCATGAACCCCAACGAAACGGCGGAGCTTATGGAAACAATCCGCTTTGTCAGAGATAAATTCAATATGACAATTCTTTTGATTGAACACGATATGAAGCTTGTTTCGGGAATTTGCGAAAAACTGACGGTTTTAAACTTCGGTCAGGTGCTTGCTCAGGGAGAAACCTCTGAGGTGCTTAAGGATCCCAAGGTAATAACCGCCTATTTGGGCGAGTAAGGGGGAAGAAAATTATGGCAATGCTTGAAGTTAAAGATATAAAGGTTTATTACGGTATGATTCAAGCCATTAAAGGCGTGTCTTTTGAAGTAAATCAGGGCGAAATTATTGCCCTTATAGGTGCAAACGGCGCAGGAAAGACCACCATTTTACAGGCGGTCACAGGTCTTTTAAAGCCCAAAAGCGGCAAAATTGTTTTTGAAGGCAAGGACATAACCAAAACCCCCGGCTATAAAATAGTTTCTATGGGTATGGCTCACGTCCCTGAGGGAAGAAGAGTTTTTGCAAACCTTTCTGTTTTAGATAACCTTAAAATGGGAGCATATACCCGTAAGGACAAAAACGAAATTAAGGAAAGCCTTGAAATGGTCTATAAGCACTTCCCACGTCTTAAGGAAAGAAGCGTTCAGAGTGCAGGCACACTTTCCGGCGGTGAACAGCAGATGCTGGCTATGGGCAGAGCCCTTATGTCAAGACCCAGAATTATTCTTATGGACGAGCCTTCAATGGGTCTTTCCCCTATTCTCGTAAATGAGATTTTCGAGATTATTAAGGACGTAAGCAAGGAAGGCACAACGGTTCTTTTGGTTGAACAGAACGCCAAAAAAGCCCTTGAAATTGCCGACAGAGCCTATGTTTTGGAAACGGGCAATATTTCACTTTTCGGCAACGCAAAGGATCTTATTAACGATGATAAGGTTAAAAAGGCTTATTTGGGTGAATAAAGGAAATGATGAAAAATTCAAGACAAAAAATAATTTTAGCGAAACCACAAAAAATCCACATCATATTAATAAGATGATTTTTTGTGGTTCAGTAGGGAAAATCAAGTGGCAGTGTGAAAAGAAAAGCGACTTTTCTCAATAAAATCAAGCTTTTCTTTTCACTTAGAGCGCAGTATTTTTCCGCAAAATTATTTTTTGTTACATTAAAACATCAATTCCTAAAAAGAGGTTGGTTCTATGCAGATAAGAAAAGCTGTTTTAGATGACGCAGAAGCAATTCTTTCGGTTTATGCGCCCTATATAGAAAATACCACAATCACCTTTGAATATGATGTGCCTTCGGTAAGGGATTTTAAAAAGCGAATGGAAAAAATTTTAGGCACCTACCCCTATTTCGTCTGCGAAAAGAACAGCAAAGTAGTTGGCTATGCCTACGGCTGCAGGTTTTCGGAACGTGCCGCCTATAACTGGGATATGGAGCTTTCGGTCTACATTAAAGAGGGCTTTAAGGGCAAAGGCATTGGCAAAGCCCTTTACAGCGCAGTTATTGAAGCCGGGGAGCTTATGGGCATAAGGAATTTTTGTTCAAGAATAACCTCCCCTACCGCCGCCAGCGAAAGCCTTCACAAAAAGATTGGCTTTGAGCTTGAAGGTGTGCTTAAGAAGTCGGGCTATAAACTTGGTGTGTGGAAGGACGTTCTCTATTATACAAAACACAGCCTTTCCGACGAGCCCCCGGAGGAATTAACTCCATTCAATAATCTTTCAGATAAAACTGTTGATGAAATACTTATAAAATATGAAAAAACAATAAAATAGTACAATAAAAAACACTCATTTCTGAGTGTTTTTTATTACCGAATATAAGAGCAATATTCTTCCACAAAGCTGTCGAAATCCTTCTTAAGCTTCTTTTTCATAACCTTTTCAAACATATCGAAATTAGGCTTACGTGCATCTGTATTATGGGTGTCGCTGCCGAAAACAACGGGACGGCCGCCTTTTATAAGCTTAAGAGCGAAAGCCGTCTGTTTTCTCGATGAAAAAATCTCATTATTAAACTGAATTATTGTGTCGGAAATATCCAAAATATCCTCAATTTGAGATTTTGTATAATACTCCGCATACCTGTTTAAGTGGGCTATTATAGGCGTAATGTTGTATTCCGCCTGTATATTCATGATTTCCTCTTTCATCCAAGGGGAATAAGGCATATAAGGAAGCTCCAAAAGCACAAAGTCTGTTCCCTCAATAATAAGCTTTTCGAAATTCCTTTTTTCGCACAGGTCTCTTTCAACAGCCACCTCAGCCCCCAAAATAATATTTTCTATAACGGGCTTACGGCTCATAAGCTCCTCAAAGCGTTTTTGACGCCTTTCAATAAAGCTTAAAACGCTTTCTCTGTGAGCATAAAAGTGTGAGGTTGACACAATTGTGCCAACCCCCTGACCTTTCAGCATTTCTATCATCTTTAAAGATGTTTCAGCGTCCTTTGCTCCGTCGTCCATACGGGGCAAAATATGACTGTGATAATCTGCAAACATAATAACACCGCCAAACTTTTTAAGATTCCTCTCCCTCTTCCAGGGAATAGCTTTGGTTATAGTTATAATTATAGCCGTAGCCGTAACCATAGCCGCTTTTCATTTTCTGCTTTTTGCTTGACTCGGGGTCCGCTGTGTTAAGAATAACCCCCAAAAGCTCTGAATTAGTAAACTGTACGTTTTCAACCGCCCTCTGAAGATCCTCTCTGTGAGTAGTACCTGCTCTGACAACAAGCACAACCCCTGCCGTAAGATCTGCAAGAGACAATGCGTCCGAAACCACATTAACAGGCGGTGCGTCTATAAGCACATAATCATAGTTAGCTTCTGCCCACTCAACAATTTCCTTTGTCTTGGCTGAACTGACCATTTCAGAAGGGTTGGGAGGAAGAGTTCCTGCCGTCAATATATCCAAATTGGGTATAACATCTTTATGTATAACCTGATCCAGCTTCTGTTTATCGCCTATAATGTTGGAAACTCCCAACTTATTTTTAATTTTAAAAAGCCTGTGAACAGAAGGTCTCCTTAAGTCCATATCAATAAGCAGAACCCTCTCGTTTGCCTGAGCAATTGAAATTGCGGTATTTGCAAGAACAGTGCTTTTTCCGTCGCCCTGATAAGGGCTTGAAATTACAAAGCTGTTTTTGTTCTTAGTGGAAAGCACAAATCTAATGTTATATCTCAATGATTTATAGGCTTCCACCACATTAAAGGGAGGGTTTGTGTTTAAAACTGTCCCTCTGAAGGTCTGCTGTTTTAAGCCCTTTTCATTTTTTTTATTATTTCTGTTAAACCTTATGCTTCTTTTAAGCTGTGTAAAAACATTATCCATAATCAAACCTCAATTATTCTGTCTTTTTCAGTATCCTGCATTTTATAATAGGGTATTGAGCCTAAAACAATAAGCCCCGATGTCTCTTTAACGTCTTTAGGGTCGGTTATATATTTTCCCGATAAAAAGAAAACTGCCGCAACAAAACCTGCCGCCAAAATAAACGCAGCGCCGGCTCCGAAAACAATAATTTTTTTTGTTCCCGGCAAGCCCTCATTAACATAAAGACGGGCATTTTCATAAGGAGAAATATAGTCAGAGCCTACATAATAATAAATTAAATAGGGTGCGCAGAAAGACAAAAACTGCCCGATATCCTGCGCTATATAAGGATTTTCAGAATTAACGGTTATTTCCAAAACCGCAGTATCATCGTCAACGCTGTCAACGCTTATGCAGTTATATAAATCCTCATATGATACTTCCGCTCCGTCAGGTCCCTGCTCTATTTGAAAATAGTTTGAAAGATACTCTTCGCCGTATTTTTTAAGAAGCATTTCTCCCACAGTGTCAAGAGCAAGCTCCGACTTTAAGAGAATTTTACAGGAACGGGTCATCTGAACATCTGTGTTAATTGTATCTACGTCAACCAAAAGCTTTGAAAGCTCAGAATTGGTAATATAATAGTCAGCTGCATAGGTATATGTATTTTTAATGCCGAAGGCTCTAAAGCACAAAGCCGCAGCTGCCCCCAAAAGGCACATATAAACAATAAAAATCTTTCTCTGCCAAAGGGCTCTTAAAATTAACAGAAAGTTCATAAACAATCACTTCTTAACGCCTAAGCTCAGGCTTTGGCTTCTTTCATTTCATAGTAAGGTATTTCGCCGAAAACGGGAATATCATATTTTTCTCTTATAAAATCTCCGCTGTAAATCTTTGTATCAAGCAGGTTTAATAAAACAACAACAGCGCCGCAGCATATAACCCCAAGGGCAAAGCCCAAAAAGCCGTTTTTCTTTACATTGGGACCCGAAGGGGATATGGGAATTTTCGCCGTACCTATAGACTCGATATAGTCTATACCTACAATACGCTTCAGCTCATCGGGAGCTATGCTCTCTAAGCTTTCACAAATTGCGGCTGAAAATTCAGGATCCTCGGTTACTGCGGTAACCTCCAAAATCTCCGTTTCGTCTACAGGCTGAATACTGATTTGCTTTGAAAGCTGTTTTGCATTAACTGTTTTTGTTCCCGAACCGTCCCCTACATCAACTATGGTGTAATATTGGGCAACTCTTTCCTCTCCGAACTTTTCTATAAGATCTGTGCCGATTTTTTCAAGGATAGAGTCATTCTGCAAAATAACCGTATAGGTTTTTGCCAGCTGAATTGAAGAATTTATTTCGTTTGCGGAAATTGAGGATATGTTATTCTGCATTTCCGAGTTTCTGACATAAAATGACAGCGATGACGTATATGTAGGAGCTACACAGGTTATAGTAAACACAACCGCAGCTGCAAGACCGCATATGCCGCAAAGAATTATAAGCCATGAATATCTTAAAAGAACACTCAGAATTTCAAAAAAGTCTATCTGCATGCCTTCTTCATAATTATTATAATTTTCTTCCACAGAAAAACACCTCGTTCGCTTTTATAGTAAACATTCATTTCTGATTATTCATTGAGAACAATTTTACAGTAAATCTTATTATAGATTGTACTTGATTTAACTCATTAAGTCAAGCAAAAGTTTTTCCCAAAGCAAAACATGCCGCTAAAAGCAACAAAAAACACATTTTTTATCTTTAAAAATGTTAATACCCCAAGTCCTCACCTGTCAAAATAACCTTAATTCTGCCCTTTATTTTGGAAAATCTTGTTACTAAAATTTGACAGCATATAGTGCTTTCGCTTAAGCAGTTTCCGCATGTCCCCGTTACAGCACAGGGATTGCTGATATTAAGCCTTAAGCAGTTGGGAGCGGCAGCATTGCCTCTGACCCTTTTTACTCCCGTTTCAACATCGGGTACAGCCTTATTAAGGCTCACAAGCAGCAAGACATTTTCGGGTCCCCAAACATAAGCTGAAACCCTGTTGCCTGCTCCGTCAATATTTACAAGCTCTCCGTCATAGGTTATTGCATTTGAGCTGCCTATGAAAAAGTCCGAAAACATACCCTGACGCATAATCGAAAGTCTTTCCTCCGGGGTTTTAGCTTCGTCTCTGTCATAAATCTTATAGCTGCCGCCCTTTAAGGTGCTTATAAGCCCGGCTTCCTTAATGCTTTCGGAGCCGCCCCAGCAGACACTTGCCCCCTCGGGAATAATTTCCAAGGCTTTTTTCAAGGCTTCCTCCTTTGTTTCGCAGTAGAAGCCTTCCATATTTCTTTTGTTTAAGCCCTTGATAATTTTTTCGGCTAATTTCTCTTTATATTGATCCTTAAATCCCATAAAAATACCTCCTCTTTAAATAATAATTCAGCCGTAACCGTTATCAAATATCTAATTTCACATAATTTTCAAGAAGCTGTTCCAATGTGTCTCTCTTTCTTGTTAAAACAGCCTCACCGTTTTCTCTTATGAAAACCTCAGCAGGTCTTAATCTGTTGTTGTAGTTTGAGCACATAGAGTGACCGTATGCTCCGGCGTCTAATATACCTAAAATATCCCCTGCTTTAATTTCGGGAAGAAGCCTGTCCTTAGCTATAATATCGCCGCTTTCGCAGATGTTGCCTACAATTGTGATTTCCTCTTCGTTGACGGGTCTTGCCTCTTTAGCATAAACCTCAATGTCGTGATGAGAATCATACATAGCAGGTCTTACGAGAACATTAAAGCCTACGTCTGTTCCGGCAAACTTATGAGGTCCGTTGTATTTTACGCAGTGAACGTCAGTCAAAAGAACGCTTGACTCTGCGGAAATATATCTGCCGGGTTCAATTCTGAATGTAATTTCCTTGCCGTAATCCTTAACGAAGCTATCGAAAACCTTGTCAAGCTTCTCGCCGCATTCCTTAAGGTTAAGTCTGGGCTGACCGCTGAGCTTCTTATAAGGAATACCGAAGCCGCCGCCGAAGTCAACAAATTCCAAATCGTCAAAGCTCTTTGCAATATCCAAAATGGCACGGGAACCTTCGATATAGGGGTCGATTTCCATAAAAAGGGAGCCTATGTGCTGCTGAACGCCCGCAAGCTTAAGGTTATACTTCTTCAAAATTTCTTTAACCTGAGGAATATATTCGGGATTAACGCCGAACTTTGTCTTTTTGCCTGCGGTAACAACCTTTTCGTGGTGACCTGCCCCTATTCCGCCGTTAAAACGAATGGCTACCTTTCCGCCGTTGTTAAGCTTTCCGTAGGTTTCAAGCTGTTCAAGACAGTCTACGCAAATGAGAATGCCCTTGTCTATGGCAAACTGCATTTCGCTTTCGGAAACATTGTTTGTTATCATAAATATATCGGAGGGTTCGAAGCCTGCTTCAAGCTCGGCATAAATTTCTCCCGGGCTCATAGCATCTACATGAAGCCCCTCGCTTTTGATTATCTGCAAAAACGCAAGGCTTGTGTTGGCTTTGGCTGAATACTGAGCCAAAAATTTAGGGTAGCTTACAAGGTTTTTAAGCTCTCTGCATCTTTCTCTTATAATGCCCTCGTTATAAACATAAAGGGGACTGCCGTAGGCTTTAACAAGGTCGAAAACATCGTTGCCCTTGAAAAAATCAAATTCATCTGTTACCTTTCCGTTTAACTTAAACATATTGTTTCTCCTTTATCTTTAGTATGGATATATTGAAATTTTAATTTGTTTGCTTCAAGTTGTCAAGTCTTTCCTTAATGGCTTTAAAATCCTCCCATGCCGGGCGTTTTTTGCTTTCGTCTCTCAAAAGAGCCGAGGGGTGGAATGTGGCGGTAAAGTCAACGCCTTTTTTATAATACCACTTTCCCCTGTCACGGGTAATTCGAAAATCCGGCTCAATAAGGGCTTTTGCGGCAATTCTGCCCAGACACACCACAATTTTGGGCTGAATGAGAACATACTGCCACCGAAGCCAGTTAAGGCAGACGTTATATTCCTCGGGAAGAGGGTCTCTGTTTGAAGGGGGACGGCACTTCACCACATTGGCAATATAAATCTCTTTTCGTGAAAGACCTATTGACGCCAGCATTTTATCCAAAAGCTGACCGGCAGCCCCTACAAAAGGCTCCCCCTCCATATCCTCGTGATAGCCGGGACCTTCGCCCACAAAAAGAATGTCGCTGTTTCTATTGCCCGTTCCCAAAACAACATTATGCCTTCCGTTACACAGAGGACAGCGTGTGCAATTATTCACTGCATTTTCAAGTTCTTCCCAAGTAATCATCTTTTAAGCCCCATTTTATCGAGAATTTCTCTCTGTCTGCCGAACATTTCCTTCTCTTCCGCTTCCGTCATATGGTCATAGCCCATAAGATGAAGCATACTGTGAACAGTCAAAAAGCCAAGTTCTCTCTCGAGACTGTGTCCGTAGCTTAAAGCCTGTTCTTTCGCCTTTTCAACGCTTATAACAATGTCTCCCAAGGGTACAGGGTGCCCCGAAAAATCGGGAAGCTTTTCTTCAAAATCTATCATGGGAAAGCTGAGAACGTCCGTCGCCCTGTCAATACTTCTGAATTTAGAATTAAGGCTCTTTATTTCCTCATTGTCCACAAGGGTCAGGCTTACCTCAACATTATCCGAAAAGCTCTCATATTCAAGTGAGGATTTAACGGCATTTTCGAAAAGCTCCGTAAGTTCGGGGGTCACAGTCAAATCGGTTTCGTTTTCAAACAAAAGCTTCACTTTTTCTCCCCCTCCTTTTTATCGGCAGAGGTTTCATCCTGCTTTTTTACTTCCTTAACGTCTTTCTTAACCTCTTTGTTTTCCTTCGTTTCGGTCTTTTCGACTTTTTCGGACTTTTCGCTCTCGGCGGTCTTTTCCTCATCGGGATATGCTATTCTGTTGTGATACATTCCCTTTAAAATTCCGGAAAGAGTTTTCTGTATAACGTCCAAATCCTTTATTGTAAGACCGCTGTCTATAAGCTGACCGTCCTGAACCTTTTCGTTTATAATGTTTTTAACAACTCCGTCAAGGTCGTTAAGCATCTCCTTTTTATTGTTGTTAAAGCTTCTGACAGCCGCTTCGGTAGTATCAGAAATCATAATTATAGCTGATTCTTTTGATGTGGGCTTTCTGCAGGGGTATCTGAAATCCTGCTCTTTAACCTCTTTTGTGGATTTTTTGTTGTTTTTAGCCTTGAAATAGAAAAACTTGATTATACCCGTTCCGTGGTGTTCATAAATAATATCCAAAACAGGCATAGGAAGTCTGTGCTTTCTGCCCAGCTCAAGCCCGTCAACAACGTGCTGTTTTATAATTCTTACGCTTGAATAAGGGTCTAAAAAGTCATGGGGCGACTCTCCGGCAATATTTTCGGTGAAATACTGGGGGTTGGAAAGCTTTCCTATATCGTGATAATAAGCCCCAACCCTTGCAAGAGTGGGGTTTGCGCCGATTTCATAGGCGGCTGTTTCCGCAAGGTTAGCCACCACAAGAGAGTGGTGATATGTACCCGGCGCTTCAAGCATAAGCCTTTTTATAAGAGTTTTGTTTGGGTTTATAAGCTCCGAAAGCCTGATATCCGACACAATTCCGAAAAGAGACTCCCAAACGGGCAGGCTGCCTACGGCAATTATAACATAAACAAATGAAACCGCTGCAGTAAAAGCGGCGTCAAACAAACTTTTGGGGTTCAGAGCCTGTCCGTCAACTGCGTTAACCGCAAGCATAACAATACCGCTTATAACGGAAGCCAAAAAGCCCCTGAAAATAGCCTTTCCCCTTTCCTTTGTGGGGCAGACCATAAGAACCATTATGTGACCGCTGATTATGAAAAACAGGAAAAAGCCTGCGTCTCCCCCTGTAATAAGCATTGTAATTGAAGTAACAACGGAAATAAATATAAGGGCTATGCCTGTTGACAAAAGCAGAGTAACAATAACCAAAAAGCCCAAAATCGGTATAAAGTAAAAGCTTTGAAGGGAGCTGACCGCAAAGGACAGAAGTATAACAAGGGCATAAAGAGCGAAAAGCAGAAGTCCCTCGTTGCCCATTAAAATTCTCTTTCGGTTAAAGTTGGTGAAATAGAGAAGTATGCCCAAAAACATAAACGTAATAAGCAGACATTTCCCTGCAAAGGGAATAAGGCTCATTTTATAGCTTTCGGAACGAATAAAGCCGCAGGCTTCAAGAGCGTAATATGCCTCTTCCGTTATAATTTCATTTTCGTCTACGATTTTTTGATTTTTTTGGATAAGTACGGGAGAAACGGCTTCTGCGGCGGCTTCTCTTGCTATTTCCGTAGCTTCCTCGTCTATAAATACATTGCTTTTTAAGGCTCCGGTTATAATGTCATAGGCAACGCCTACAAGGGAATTGTCAACAGAGGAAAGATAAAGCTGTTCCTTAATTGTAAGAAGAGCCTCGTCAACGTCAGTAACGCCTCCCTGCAAAACAGAGGTTACAAGCTCCGTCACCTTGTTTTCAAACTCGCTGTATTCCGTAACGGAAAGCCCGCAGAGAGCCTTTATTTCCGTCGCCGTAAGCTTTATGTCCTCGTGGCTTTCTATAGGTGCATAGGACGCCAAATCGCTTAACTCGGCGCCCGACACATATTCCGTTCTCAGCTCCGAAATAAGCTCAAAATAGCTTTCCAGTTCCTCCAAAACCTGAGGCATAACCTCGTTATCCGTAATATAAACGGGGCCTACCGCTTCTCTGGCGGCTTCTCTGAGCTTTTCGGTTTCTCTTACGTTTTCGGTGGTGGCAGCTGCTACATATTTTTTGTCGGAAACGGAGCCTATTTCAATGTCGCTGCCGGTGCTTATCCAATAGGTTGAAAAAACCGCAGCCAAGGTTAAGGCGTAAGCAACTATTAAAAATATAAGGTCTACAACACCGCTTCCCACCGGTTTTCTTTCGTTCATCTTCTGTATCTCCTGTTTCTGTCAATCGGGTTGGGCTTTTGCTTCTCCTTCTGTTCTTCCTTTTCCTTTTTGGCTTCATATTTTTCATAAGCCTTTATAATTTTCTGAACTAAGGGGTGTCTTACAACGTCTCTTTCCGAAAGGCGGTTTATGCTTATGCCTTCAACGTCGGAAAGTATTTCCACCGCCTGTAAAAGCCCCGATTTTTTGCCCCGTGGCAGATCAATTTGGGTAGTGTCGCCGGTTATAACAGCCTTTGAGCCGAAGCCTATTCTGGTTAAAAACATTTTCATCTGTTCCGGAGTTGTGTTTTGGGCTTCGTCAAGTACAATAAAGGCGTTGTCAAGGGTTCGTCCTCTCATATAGGCTAAGGGCGCAACCTCAATAGCCCCTTTTTCCATATTTTTTGCGAATGTGTCTGAGCCCATAATTTCGTAGAGAGCATCATATAAGGGACGGAGATAGGGGTCTACCTTCTGCTGAAGATCTCCGGGAAGGAAGCCTAAGTTTTCCCCTGCTTCAATAGCCGGACGGGTTAAAATAATTCTTGAAACCTCGTGGTTTTTGAAAGCGGAAACCGCTGTAGCCATAGCAAGGTATGTTTTGCCTGTGCCGGCAGGACCTATTCCGAAAACAACTGTGTTTTCTCTGATTGCTTCAACATAGTTAAACTGACCCAGTGTTTTTGGTCTTATGGCTCTGCCTGCCACTGTCATACACACAAGGTCGGAGCTTATTTTTTCCACCTGTTCCGGCAGAGTATCATTCAGCTCGTCGGCAAAATAGTCTATCATCTTCCTGTCGATTTCTCTGCCCTTTTTTGCTTCGTGAACAAGCACCTCCAAAAGGCTCTGGGCTTTTTCAGCCTCTTCGCCTGTTATGACAATTTCACCGTCTCTGTTTACAATCTTAATGCGGTAAAGCTCTTCAATTCGCTTAATGTTTTCGTCAAAGCTGCCGAAAATATTTAAAATAATGTTGTTTTCGGCTTCAATCTTTCGTTTTTCCATTACAAGAGTCCTTTCATAATTTTTCGGGTAACCGAGGAGGTTGGTGGTGGGGG
>JAJBVU010000292.1 GCA_020859645.1 Eubacterium sp.
ATTTTACGATACATTTTTTTAATTTTTTCAATAAAAACCATAATAAATATCCTCCGCCGATAAAATATACTGTCTTTATAACATCTGATTTTGGTCATATAAAGAAATTTCACAGCTGTCAATCTAATGCTTTAAATCAATTAAACCACTTCCGCCGGTCATATATACGGTATCACCTACAACAAGATTTCCCATATCGCTAACTAAGAAAATCGCCATAGAAGCAAGCTCACTTGCTACAGCATACCTTCCTGAAGGCTGTTCAGGATGAGAAATGCTGTCACCATTCTTTTTGCCCAACATTGAGGTTGCTACAGGTCCGGGTGCAAGTGCATTTACAACAATTCCATATGGCAGCAGTATATCTGCCAACCCTATTGTAAAACCTCTGACAGCCCATTTAGACATTTGATAAGCAGTCCACGCCGGTCTTACAGCAGAAGAAGATGTTATATTAAGAATATGACCTCTTATGCCTTTTTTAATCATATGCTGACTTACAGCTTGGCTCATAAAAAATGTGCCTTTGGCGTTAATATTCATAATGGAATCATATTCCTTTTCAGTCATATCTGAAAATATAGAATGGGCAAGCACTCCGGCTGAATTGACGAGTATATCTATCTTGTTTTCGGGAAACATTGCCGCTGCTTGTTCAATCTTAGAAGGCATTAAATCTACATCAAGAACATTAAGCACCATTCCCCTCAGCACATTTTGAGAAAATTTTTCAGTGCAAGCCTTCAGCTTATTCTCATTTGTTCCGCATATAATTACCTTACATCCGGCTTTTACAAAAGCTTCGGCAATTGCAAAACCAATACCGCCTGTTCCTCCGGTAATCAATGCTACCTTTCCAGATAATAACTGCTGAGAATTCGTTAGCTGCGGAACAGGATACAATTTTTCCTCTTTAGTCATTAGAATTACAGAATGTATCCATTTTTTCATTTTACTTTTAAAACTCATTTTAATATCCTCTCTTTAAAAAATATTATGATATAGTTTACTTTCTTACGGCATCCTTAATTCTGATAATTCCTCTGTTAAATTTTTGTTTTGCCCTTCTTATTTTCATTTTTAACGACCGGTCTCTGTTTATGCTGTAGAATTTCAAAAGCAATTTCGCATCAGTTTCCGCATCTGTGAATATCTCTAATATTACAGGGCGTGAATTAGGCATACAAAGCCTTTCGATACCTGAAAGCAATTCCTCTTCATTTGAAGCCGAATAATAATCTGCATCAATGTCTGAAACAAAATCAGAAATTTTTGTTTTATGACCGGCTGCTATAAAATCATCAATCATAGGTATCGCCTTAGTGTCAAAATTTTTATGAAATTCAGCCCCTGCAAAATTATTGATTACGAAAAATCTTTGATTGGGAGCAAGGGGAATTTCCATTCCGTTTGCATCATAAAGAAAGCTCAAATCACCTGAAAGAAGAAAACACAACTTATCCTTATGTTCTGCGCTTTGCCCCAAAAATGTAGAGAGACAACCGTCAATGCCGTCAGCTCCGAGGTTTGCATAGCATTTTATATTGTTTTTAACATCACAAAACTGAACCAGCCTGATACTGTTTAAAATAGTTAAATGTATAAGGGAGTCATTGGGAATATGCTCCATAAGCCTTTGTACGGCAAAGAAATTCGAAAAGGGTATTTGGGGAAATTTAACCCTGTCAATTCTTTCCTTCCATTTTTTATAATAAGCCATATCGTTAGAGCCGCTGATGCATTCATTAATTTTACGGAAGAAAATATAGGGCTCACATTCAAAAACATTTGTTAAACCGCGAAAAGCATCTTCAATCTTTCCTGACGGGCTTATGCTCCAGTGTTCAAAGCTTCCGTGATAAGCCCGCAGCTTCAGCTTTATAAAAGACCAAAGATGAGAGCCGAGGGTTATTACCAAATCAGGCAGATAATCTTCAAACTCCTCTGCTTCAATTGCTTCCGTCACAAGAACGGTTTTAAGAAAGCATTCGCTTCTGACATTTGAAAAATAGTCATATGAAATAACGGAGTTTGTATTCTTAAAAAATGCTTCCAACTCAGCAGTCAGCTCTGAGCAGTTTTCCCAATTAAGACCGCACAAAACAAGAATTCTTTTTTTCGAAGAAAGAGCCTTTGCCAATCGGCTCCAGTCTGTTTTATCCGGCAAATTAAGGTTTATTCTTCTGTAAGAGGGCAGCTTTTCACAGGTAAAGGTTTTAGGGTCAATAACCTGAAAATTTATTTGAACAGGTCCTACTCTGCGGTGATTAAGCTCAATCAGCGCCTTATTTACCTCTCTTATACAAAACCATCTGTCTTCGTCATTTCGAACTATAGGAAGATTAACCGCACAGTTTACATATTCACCATACATATCAACCTGATCGATCATTTGGTCTTCCATCTGAAACAGATAATGAAAGTCTCTGTCTGCGCTGAGAACAATCAGAGGAATATTTTTTTCATACGCTTCTTTAACAGCCGGCATATAGTTGCAGGCGGCAGTTGATGATGTACAGCTTACACAAACAGGTTCTCCTGAAGCCTCAGATAAGCCCAGCGCAAAATAAGCCGCACTTCTTTCATCCACCACAGAATAGCACTTAAAAAAGGGATCTGTTTCAACACTGTGAACAAAGGGCACATTTCTTGTACCCGGTGATAACACAAGCTTTGAAATACCATATTGTTTAAGCAATGAAATTATAACCTGTACATTAATTAGATTAGTATACATTTCAATTCTCCTTTAAAGAAAGAAAAATAATTTCCGGCAGGTCATTATTAAGATAATTATTGAGCTCATTAATATTATTTTCAGATAATTCGGCATAGCCTATAGAATTGTTATTAACCCAATTCTTATATTTAAAGGATCCG
>JAJBVU010000226.1 GCA_020859645.1 Eubacterium sp.
CTATAAAGCTTTTCAGCTCTGAAAGAATGTTAAAGGAATTATCAAGCTCTTTTTTCCACTCCGAAAATCTTATGTATTTATTATTTACCTTTTTTATTTTGGGTATGCTTACGGCTATTACACAAAAATCCTCTGAGTTAAATTCAGATGAGCTGTATTTGTGAAAGCGGCTTTCCTTTTCTGTGGGATAAATTATGCCGCCTTTTCTGCAGTTCAGGTCATACATATAGGCTTTAACCTGATTAATATCCGGGCGTCTTTTTTCCGCTGCGGCTTCGCCTCCTGCCATCCAGCCCGGCTTATATTTTGCGTCTATTACCGCCGCAGTTTTGCCATCTTTTTTAATTATCATATCCGGTCTTGAGCTGTTGGGTCCCAAGCCCCAGGGCTTGCCCTCTTCAAGCATAATATCGTAGCTTAACTGAGATTCCGTTTTAAAGCCCTTTAAATTTTTATCGAAATAATATAAAACCAAATTTTCCCACAATTCGGGAACATACATAAGCAGACCCTTTGTTTTACTCTGATCCGTTTCGAATATATTAACCCCTTCGTCCTTTAAAACCTTAAGGCAGACCTTCCTCAGCTCTTCATATTTTATATAAAATGACTTTGTTATGGGCTTTGAAGCCGCTTTGCCTGTTTCGGCTGCAGACATAAAGCTATAGCCGAAGGTCTGCCGGCTCAGCTCCGAAAGAGCATTTTTCAGATTAACGGGCAGAAAATCCCTTAGGTTATATTTCTTCAAAATATCAGCCGCTGCAAGTATAAGGCGGTTCACCGGGTTGTCATATGTTTGCTCGCCGTATTCATAGGCTATTCTGTCCGGACTGAAGCTGTTTTCCTTAATGTGCCTTGAAACGTCTATCCGTCCCCTTACATTCAGGTCATTTCTTTTATATCTTACATATTCCTTATAAAATCCGCTTCTGAGGGCTTTCTCCAAAGCGTTTATATACATGAACATAATGAGAAACTTAAAGCTTTTGTCATTTTTCCCGATGATTTCGCTGTCTCCGAAGGCTTTGTTAAGCCTTCCCCTGCTTAAAAGTGTGATTAGGAAATAATTCTTATCATCATAGTCAAGCCTTGATTTAATTGTAATTTCGGCGTCATAGACTTTATCTCCTATTTTAATATCGGAAACATAAACCCTGCCCACATAGCCGTTTACGAAAATACTGTGAGGCATAATCGTAAAAAGCTCCGAAAGGCTTTCCTCTTTATACTTAGGAGAAGTGCAGTAAACCAAATCATTTTGGGAAAGGATTTTTTCATTTACAGCCATAAGTAAATCCGTATAAAATCCCCAAGTTTTTTCGGATTTAAGCACAGACTGAATTTCAACATGGATTGTATTGCTTTTATCTTCAAATGAACTTTCTCTGTCGGCTAAAGGAATTTCTCTGTTTATATAAATCTGCCTGTATTCGGTAAAATCTCTTGCCGTAATTTTTATAAGCTTGCTGCTGTTTTTCATTTTAACTTAACACCGCTTTTCTCAGCTCTTCGGCAAACTCCTCAGCATTGCTGTAGCCCCTTGCGTACTCCTTTATAATAGGCTCAATTCTCAAATTCCAAATGTCCTTTTCTATAGTTTCCGAAATAATTTCCAAAGCTTCATCGTTATCCTTATTTTCCTTTGCGTCTTTATAAATATAATAGGGGTCAAAATAAGCAGGACCTATTTTGTGACCTTCTGTAATATCAATGTTATATTCCTCACCTAATTTTTTAAGGCTTTCATTTACTTTTTTTGAAAAGTTGCAAAGCTTTTTACATAAATCCTTTGATTTTTCACCGTTAACCATAGCCCTTATAACCGAATTGTTATAGCCCTCCGTGGCTTTAATCTCTTTCCACATAAACCTTCTTCTTAAGGCAAAATCAAAGGTTTCAACGGAGCGGTCAATATCGTTCATAGTGCCTATAATATAAACATTGTTTGGAATTTTAAACTCACCTTCTGTTCCGAAGGCTTTTATTTCTTCTGAAGTCTCCGGGTCATTGGGGTCAGCTGCGATTTTTTTCTTTCTCCACTGTGAATATTGTGTGGTAAAGGGCTTGTCTCTGTATTCCAAGCCGTACATAAGCTCACCGAAAACCTTAGATAAATCTGCTCTGTTTATTTCATCGATTATAAAAATATATCTTTTTTCAGGATTAAGCGCTGCCCTTTTGCAGAAGGCTCTGAAGGTTCCGTCCTTAATCTCAAAGCTTATTCCGCCGTTTGGTGCGGTTACGGGCTTTAAGCCCTCTACAAAATCACTGTAGTCATAGCTTGAATGAAACTGCACAAGCTTTATTTGATCGCTTGAATAAGGCTCATCGCCCTTAAAAGAACCATCCTCTAATTGTTCAAGGGTTATGCCCCGGGCTAAGTTTTCGGCAATTTTATTCGCCAAATAGGTTTTCCCCGTACCGGGAGCCCCTGTTAAAACAATCTGCTTTGTGCCTCTTAAAATTAAATCCGTTATGCCATATTTGACACTTGTTGATGAATAAAAACACTGTTCTATAAAATCTTCTTCTGTTTTGAAAATTGTGGGATTGCCATGGCTTATAATTGCATCAGTATATTCCGGAGTGCAGTATTTTTCAATAAAGTCAATATCTTTGCAGTCACTGACTGTAAATCTGACCCTATCTGTGTCTACTGCAAATATTGCTTCTTCGTAAGATTTACTGCCGAGATCCTTGTAATTATTCAAAAGCTCGGCTTTCAGGTCATTTACATTCTCAGCAGAATTAAGATCACTGCCGGAAATCATTTTTTCAGCTTTGTAAACCGCTATAATTTTATATCCCCATCTAGCCATAATATAGCAGTCTTTTGTTTGTTCTTTTACCGCATTTATAAAATAT
>JAJBVU010000194.1 GCA_020859645.1 Eubacterium sp.
TCTTAGAAAATTTTACATCTTAACATATTTATTGTCAATATATTTTAAATTTTTTTCATAAATCTTTGCATTTTATCGGAAACTGATATATAATAATAAACAAATCATATTCTTATAAATACGGAGATATTGAATTATGCCTAAATTTAACTGTAATATTAATTTTATTCCTGTTTCTGCAGACTTTATAAACAATCATATGCCGCAGGCGAACGGCGCTTATGTAAAGGTATATCTTTTGGCGCTGTCGCTCGCGTTTTCAAAATGTGAAATGTCAACGGCGGAAATTGCGGGAAAGCTCAATTTTCTCGAAAGCGACGTGGTAAACGCGTTTGACTATTGGGATAAAAACGGACTTCTCAAATACGGCAAGGAAAATGTTTTCTTCGGCGATGCCGAGCCTATCCGTGAAAACGAAGAAAAACCCGTGAAAAAAAGTATGGAGGAAATTTCGGAGGCAATGACGCAAAACAAGGCTCTCTCCGACCTTTGCGCGCTTTCTCAGGAAATACTCGGCAAAACACTTAAAAACAAGGATATTGAAACGCTTTATTGGTTTTATGACGAGCTGGGACTCTCTCCGGAGGTCATCACTATGCTTTTGGAATACTGTGTTTCAAAGGACAAGCGCAATATGAATTATATCGAAAGGGTCGCCATATCCTGGCATAAAAACGGCATCATCACCATAGACGCCGCCGATAAATTCATAACGGTGGAAAAGGAAAAGAGCGGATACTTTTATTCTCTCAGAAAGCTGTTCGGAATTGAAAACAGAAATCTTTCAAAAACGGAGGAAACCTATCTTAAAACCTGGCGCGATACCTATTGTATGGACGAAAATATGGTCGGACTCGCGTATGAATACTGTATAATGCAGACCTCCAAGCTCTCCTTTCCTTATATGAATTCAATTATAAAGCGCTGGTATGAGTTGAATATCCATACTATTCCCGAGGCGGAACAGGATCACGAGGATTTTAAAAATAAAAACAAGCAAAATAATTTGAACGTATACGATGTTGATAATATCAATTATTACTAGCTTGAAAAAATAATGCGTTATAAAATGTAAAAAGGGCAAATTGCCCTTTTTTTATTGACATAAATACTAAAATAATTTATACTATAGCTATAGTACAAACAAAAGGAGATTAAAATGAACCTGCCTCAAAAATTTGAAGAGCGAATGAAAAATATGCTTAAAACAGAATACGGCAAATTCATAAAATCAATGGACGAAAGCCCCATATTTACGGGTATACGCATAAACACGTCCAAGGACGGAGCAAGAGAGGCTGTTCTAAAGGAATTCGGCAATCTTGAAAGGGTTCCGTGGTGTGAGGACGGCTTTTACGCGGATAAATCCAAAATTTCGGGAAATCACCCTTATCATATCGCGGGACTTTTCTATTTTCAAGAGCCGTCCGCAATGTCCGCCGTGTCGGCTCTGCCGATAGAAAAGGACGATTTTATCCTTGACCTATGCGCCGCGCCCGGAGGCAAAGCGACCCAGGTGGGAGCGCGTTTGGGGAAAAACGGACTTCTTGTGGCGAATGAAATTATAAAAGGCAGAGCAAATATTCTCTCGGATAATATAGAGCGTTTCGGGTTTACTAATGCAGTAGTCACAAATGAAACGCCTCAAAAATTGGCTGAAAAATATCCGAAATTTTTTGATAAAATAATTGTGGACGCGCCTTGCAGCGGGGAGGGAATGTTTCGTAAGGAGCCGCAAGCGATAACGGAATGGAGCACAGAGCACACTCTCTCCTGCGCCGAAAGACAAAAGCGAATTATCGACTGTGCGATGAAAATGCTTAAGGGCGGCGGGTATATCGTTTATTCCACCTGTACCTTTTCTCCCGAGGAAAATGAGGGAATATGCGCATATATACTTGAAAATTATAATGTGGAATTAGCTGAGCCTCAAAGCCTCAATATGCTTTCAAGGGGTAGGAACGAATGGGCATTTTCCGATTTTGACGTTACAAAATCGCGCCGTATTTTTCCTCATAAAAATAAGGGCGAGGGACATTTCACGGCTCTTTTTCACAGTTTGGACAGTGATGACTATTTTGATAGTAAATCCAAAATCATAAAAAGTTGTGACGCGGAAAGCCTTTACAGACAGTTTGAAAAGGAATTTTTAAACGTATCTCTTAACGGCGAGTTTTGTCTTTTCGGTGAAAATCTTTATTTAAAACCGAAAAATATTGACATCGACAAAATCAAAACCGTCCGTGCCGGACTTCGTCTCGGAATATGCCGTAAAAACAGATTTGAGCCGTCGCACGCTCTGTGCCTTGCTCTAAAAAAAGAGGATTTTAAAAATTCAGCGGATTTTTCGTGCGGCAGTGACGAATTAAAAAAATATTTGATGGGAAATACCCTTGAATGTAAGGAAAAGGGCTGGTGCGCCGTAACGGTTGACGGCTTTCCGATAGGTTGGGGCAAGGCGTCCGGCGGAATACTTAAAAATCATTTTCCGAAATATCTGAGATTAAAAAAATAAGGAGGTCATATCAATGCTTTTTGAATCCGAAAGAAAGGTTATGGAGGTATTATGGCGCGAAGGCTCATTGACGGCGGGAGAAATTTCAAAAATACTCGCCCTTGAAACCGGCTGGAACAGAAACACCACCTACACCGTAATAAACAAATGTATAGGTAAAGGCTACATAGTACGCGGAAAAAACAAATTCATATGCACGGCTGTTCTTTCAAAAAGCAAAGTCCAAAGGGAGGAATTATCCGATATTATCGAAAAATACTTTGACGGCTCCCCCGTCAGACTTTTTAACACCCTTGCGGAAATATCCGAAAAACAAGACCTTAAAAAACTGAAAAAAATTATCAA
>JAJBVU010000146.1 GCA_020859645.1 Eubacterium sp.
ATTTATATCTGGCGTCCATGTGCAAGAAATGACAGCATAACCTAGCCAAAAAAGCATAAAACATAACGAATACCTGTTAGCTTGGCATGTCCCAAGCAATTTACCTGTCCGATTGTAATTAGATAATGTTGCCTGTGCGCATATTAACATCATAATAGGGATAAGTATTCTATAGATACTAATATGGGCAAAACCTATATCAATAGAAAACCATGCAGTTCCAAAAAAGACGGATAGCACAGTAATCAATACAACCAATTTTTTAAATGAAACTTTTTTTTGAATTATTCGCATTTATCAGACCTCTATATACTGCCTTAATTTGTTCAGCCACAGCACTTGGTGAGAATTTGTTCTTCGTTTCATTTGCAATTTTTTCTCTGTCATATTTACCTGCATTATTAAGCATAAATCTAAAAGCGTTAGCTAAGGCATCTTCCTTGTCAACTGGTATTAAAACTCCGTTTGCCTCATTCACAAACAATTCAGGGCCACCACATTTTGTTGCTATAATGGGAAGCCCACATGCCATGGCTTCTATATAAACTACTCCAAAGGTTTCTGCTTTTGACGGTAATACAAAGCAATTAGATTTTTTTAAAATTTTCGCTATTTCTTTTCGTGACAATCTACCTAAAAGCCTTATATGTTTTTCCAAGCCGAGCTTTTTTATCATATCTTCGCACTCGAAGTAAAGAGAACCATCTCCAATAATTTCTAGAATTATTAAAATGTGGTTATTCACACAAAAGCTGTTTTCCGCAAAAGCTCTGTTAAATGCTGAAATACATAAAAGTGGGCATTTCCCTCCGATAAGATTGCCTACAAATACAAAACAGAATATGCTTTTTTCTTCAATAATCTTTTCTGCTGGTGGACTTATGAATAATGGGTCTAACATATTGGGAATAACTATAGGATTTATGTTGAAATGCGACTTCAGTCTATCAGACAATGTTTGGCTTACAGTAATAACAACATCATAAGCTGAATAAATATCTCTTGCGCACTTTATTATCCAATTATTCAATTCTTTATAGGTAACGTTAACAGTAGATGAATGTTCAGTCATGACAAATTTTGCTTTTGTAATCGGCTTCAATGCAAGTGCAAATTCCGCGATTTCTAAAAAGTGGGAATGTATTATATCTGGTTCGCCATGGCCTTTTTTTATAGTGTGATACAGTATCTTTACTGCAGCCTTACCGATATGGCTTAGAAGTATATGCGGAATTTTGCCAAGCGGTATGTTGATGGTATAGACTTCTACTCCTTCTTTATAAAAATGCTCTATTCCCCATTTCCGCCAATGGCGGACTGATCGAAGGTCAATAGCGGCAAAGATAACCTTACAACCAGTTTCAGCTAATGCCTTTGCCTGATCAAATTCAAAGATACCATTTAAAGGATATTTATCAGAAGGACAGCTTCCGGCGATGAGCAATATATACATTAAAATCTCCTCATGGACGGGATTATTAGTATCCTGCTAGCCTTTTTCTCATATCAAGAATGATTGGCAGAATGCTATTCATGATAGACATAGGATATTCTGAATGGCTATGGCATTTTTCCTGCATGATTTTTTCAAATTCTTCCGGATGCCTTCCTATCTTATCAAGAACAAAATTCAAATCACTGATGAGTTCTTCCGAAGTATAAAGAGGCTCTTTCAATCTTTTTTGTGCTTCTTCTCTTGTCATTTGTCCCGATATGATCATGCTTGAATAATGAGACTTTCTTTTATCCACATTGAATTTTTGAGGGAGATAATACCTCTGCATAATTTTTGTGAATATCGATTCACAATGTTTATCTCCATAATATTCAAAACCACATGTCTTGTGTAATATATCAAAGGCGCTTTTCGCGTTATAATCGACATAGTTCAAAGGTTTGATTGTTTGGATTTTGTGTATATATCCGTAGAATACACGTTTTTCAAAAACAGACATCAGCGGTAAATTCGTAAAATCTTTTATCTGTCCAAAGCGTTTCCAAATAGCTAGAATGTGCCTTTTATCCGACGCGTCGTAGGTATTGCCCTTTTGGAGAATACTTTCCAGCGCAAAATTACCGCCGTTTAAAAAACAGTCGATTTGATTATCTTTGGCATACCTATAAAGGCAGGCAAATAGAACATTATCCTGAGGAATCGCAATGTTCGGTACGCCTGCCCTAATAAATGCGCATGTTAAATCCCCAAATAATAATGGATCGGGATTTTCTCTTACCAAATCTATGCCGTATGCATCACATATTTTATTTACATTATCGGTTGTAACTGGGGCGTCAAGGCCATCATTTATATGCACCGCAAGCATTCTCAGCCCATAAGTATGAGCGATGTAGGCGACATAAGATGAATCCAATCCTCCTGAAAGACCAAGCATACAGTCATATTTATAATCTTTCCGTCGTTTTTTTAAACTACTAAAAATTTCCCGTAAGTAATCTTTTCCTTTATTGTTGGGGTGATATATGGTCTCTTTGGCTTTCAAAGCATCAGAACAGTAATTACATATACCTTTCTCGTCAAATTTTATAGTTGTATCTCCAATATTATCCATAACGCATCGTGTACACTGCTTATATTCCATACTATACTCTCCTCTAATATTTCATTAAATTTTATATAAGTTCAATGGTTTCTTTTTCTTCATTTCTCCCATTGAATTTGGTAAAGATGGCTTTTCTTCAGTTATATCCTATATCCCATTTCTAGTGAGGCTAGAGTTATCAATAAAATATGACATTGCCTGGCATAATTCTTCAATATCATTTGGTAAAACGCATAGTCCGTAGTTCAATTTATCAATGATGTCTCTTTTTAATATGAAATCAGTAGATATAA
>JAJBVU010000178.1 GCA_020859645.1 Eubacterium sp.
ATTTTAGACTTTTATTTTTTTGCATTTTATATTATAATTATAAGAGTAATGCCGATAATCTGCCGCAGACAGGCAGCTGTCGGGAACTAAAGAAACAGTACACTTATAATAAATTTAATTGGAGGACAATATGAAAGTATTTTTAAAAGCACTGGCTGTATCCGCTTTGGCGGCCGGCCTTATGACAGTTTCGGCGGCAGCGGCTGAAACAACCTTCCCCGATGTAGACTCTGAAACAGAGCAGGGCGCAGCTATTGAAAAAATGTATGAAGCAGGCTGTGTAACCGGCTATGAGGACGGAACCTTCCGCCCCGACGGCTATATTACAAGAGCTGAGCTTGTGAGAATTATGAACCTTACTTTGCAGTTTGAACAGATTGATGAGAATGCAGTCAGCGTATATTCAGACGTTGAAGAGGGCGCATGGTATTATAACGATCTTCTTATCGCACAGGAGCAGGGCTATGTAGCAGGCTTCCCCGACGGAACCTTCCGCCCAAGCGAGAATATTACACGTCAGCAGTTCTGTACGATAGTTTCACAGCTTTTCGGCTTTGAACCCTCAGAGGAATATACCGAGGTTGTTTCAGACGAAATTACAGGCTGGGCATCAGACTATGTTTATGCCGTTTTGGCTTCGGGAGTTATGGAGCTTGAAGAAAACAACGCCTTCAGAGCTACTCAGAACATAACCAGAGGCGAGGTTTGCCTTGCTGCAGCACAGTTTTTAATTCAAGACAATATTTCAGAGATTATTTCATCTGTTGTTTCCGATACAGATGATGACAGCGAAACCACTACATCCTCTTCATCATCAAGCGGCAGCTCATCATCTTCAGGCGGCGGCGGTTCTTCATCGGGCAGCTCTTCAGGCAGCTCATCGTCTGAAACAACTACAACCGACTCATCAAGCGAAACTACTACATCGTCATCAAGCAGTTCATCAGGCGGCTCTTCAAGCGGCTCCTCATCTTCAACTGATTCAAGCACGACTACTACCACAGAGGCGGAAACAGAGACAACCACAATAGATTCTGACACACTTACAGTATTAAACAGGGTTTATACCGGTCTTTATGCCGCACAGCTTGATGCACCCAACAGTGCAACAAGAAACGTTATCAAAAATATAAGAACATATATTAAGAGTTATATTGATAATCCCGTTTCAGTAGATATTGACGCAGCAGGGGATGATATAATTGCTCAGTACAGAGCTCTTTCAAGTGATAACAAAACAGCCCTTCAGGATCTTGTTTTGGCAAACTGCTCACTTTCGGATCTTTCGAAGCTAAAAAATGTATTCTTCCCTAATGTAAGTCTATGATGAATGCTTTTATAAGGCAGCCGGCAGTAAGGGTGATAATATTCGCCCTTACTGCTTTTATGCTTTTTTTCATATTTTTTATGTCATCATTTAACGGCGATGACTCCTCAGAGCTGAGCAGCTCGCTGTTAGACGTTATTTTACAGCTCCTTTCAAGATTTGGAATAGGGGAAATTTTAACAGAGCATATGCTGAGGAAGCTTGCACACTTTACCGAATATTTTGTTTTGGGAAGTCTTATTTTCGGCGACTGGGCAGGTTTCGGCTTAAAAGCGAAAAGGTGCTTTGTTTTTTCTCTGCCGTTAGGTTTTTTAATAGCCTGTTTAGATGAAATGAGCCAGTTTCTCTCAGAGGGCAGAACTCCTATGGTAAAGGACGTTTTTATTGATTTTTCAGGCTTTTTTATAGCCTGTCTTATTATAACCCTGATTTGCTGCAAATACAGGAAAACCCCCGATTTATCATAACCGGGGGTATATCTTTATATAGCTGTATAAATATTTCAGGCTTCTTTTATATTGTCAATATCGTTTGAAGAAATAAAGTCGCCTGAAAG
This sequence comes from Eubacterium sp., assembly GCA_020859645.1. Lineage (GTDB taxonomy): Bacteria > Bacillota > Clostridia > Lachnospirales > CAG-274 > JAJQCI01. Next base: position 1,884 of record JAJBVU010000178.1, read on the forward strand.
CTCGTTAAAGAACTTCTCAAAGATTTCACTGGAGTGAGCCTTCCACTTGTGGCATATATGCTGGGCTACATCTCTGTCAACTACGGAAACATTTACCTCCATAACGGTGGCATTGCCCTCATAAATTCCGCACTTAACAATAAAGTTGGAGTCCGGGTCGTAAAACCAGTTTGCGGTAATTTCCGTTTCGGCTTTAATCTTCTTCTTGTTTTTGCCTATGTAATAGTTTATGGCGTTGCAGGTATCTTCAGAGAGCTTGCTTTTCTTGAAAATGCTTAAAATGTGTTCGCCCTCTTCTGTGATGGAATAATAGGTCTGATTATTCATCTTGGATTCTTCCAAAAGACCCGAGCTGCATAAATCAGTAAGGTGATCCCTTAAGGCAAAATAGCTCATAAAGTCTGTCTCCGCAGCAAAATCCGCAAGCTGGCTGTTAGACATAGGCATATTCATAGTATAGAGAAGGTAAAGCAGACTAACCTTGCTTATATCTTGTTTATCGTCAAAATCATTAATCATTTTTCATACTCCTTTTTCCTTAGCTATTATTATAGTCCTTTTTTGCCTTTAAAGCAATTGTCTAAAAGGCTAAAAAAAGAAGATATATTTTGTTTAAAATAACTATTTTTAACAAAGCTGAAACAAATCAGTAACATTTGCGAATTGTCAAAGTCTCCTTCGGCAACTAAATGTGCCAAATAAGGGTGATTGGCTTGTCCGTATTTAGTTTTTTGTTACAGTTTTGTTACAAATATTACGATTTGTGCATTTCTTACAAATTTTTAAAATTAATTTGTACAACATTTTGTTCTCGTCGCACTTACCTGTGTGCATTTGTATCCGTACAAGTACAGATACAAGATGCACTGCGGAAGTGCTCCTCTTTCGATGAAAGCTAAGGCTTTCATCGATATTGGATATTCTTTCTATAACTATATTATGATAGCCTGAGTGCCATATAC
>JAJBVU010000052.1 GCA_020859645.1 Eubacterium sp.
GCCCGTAGCACGTCTTTCTTCTGTAAGCATTGCAAACTTATTTGCAAGGGACTCTTTTGCGCTGCGGTTTTTCACCCTGTTGCCGTGGAGATAAATTTCTCCCTCTTTACGGGTGGCTATGCCGAAGATATTTTCCAAAAGCTCGGTTCTGCCTGAGCCGTCAAGTCCGGCAACCCCCAAAACCTCGCCCTTTCTTGCTTCAAAGGAAACATCCTTAAGCTTTGAATACATAGCCGTCAGATTTTTAACCTCAAGAATAGGCTCGCCTACTACGTTATCCTTTTCGGGGTAGCGGTTTGTAAGCTCACGTCCTACCATAAGACGAATAATTTCGTTCATTGTAAGCTCGCTTGCCGGGCGGGTAGCTATCCACTTTCCGTCACGCATTATTGTTACCTCATCGGAGATACGGAGAATTTCTTCCATTTTATGTGATATGTAAATTATTCCGCAGCCTCTGTCACGAAGCATATTTATAATTCTGAAAAGGTGTTCAACCTCTTCCTCGGTCAGAGATGAGGTGGGCTCGTCGAAAACGATTACCTTTGAATTAAATGAGACAGCCTTAGCAATTTCAACCATTTGACGCTGAGAAACGGGCATTGTGCTCATAATTCTCTTAGGGTCTACATCGATTTTCAAATCGTCAAAGACCTTTTTCGTTGCGTCGTACATTTTGCCCTCTGAGGTTAAGGGAATGAATTTCGAAATCTTCGGGAAGCGCCCCAGCCACATATTATCCATTACATTGCGCTTAAGGGCTTGGTTAAGCTCCTGATGAACCATTGCAACGCCGTTTTCAAGGGCTTCCTTTGAGGTTTTAAAGTCGACCTCGTTTCCTTCAAGATAAATGTGTCCTTCATCCTTTGAATAAACGCCGAAGAGACACTTCATAAGAGTAGACTTACCGGCACCGTTTTCACCCATAAGGGCATGAACCGTACCTGCCTTTACCGTTAAAGAGACATCGTCCAATGCTTTAACACCGGGAAAGGACTTGCTTATACCTTCCATGCGCAAAAGGACGTTAGAATTATCCATTTGTTCTCGCCTCCTTTAAAAAGTTGTAATAAAAAGGTCTGCGGTCAAACCCCGGGGTACGGCCGCAGACCGATGATTTAATATAAAAAACTGAAATTCGTGTTAAGCGTCGCAGACTTTAATCCGCAGGGCGAATTTTGTTTGCCCAAAAACTTAAACATTTGTATTAAGCGTCGCAGACTTTAATCCGCAAGGCGAGCTTTGCCCGCCTGAGGACAGAAACTTTTCTGTAAAGTTGATATGAAATATCAACTTTGCGGAAAACTTGATGGTTTCTACCTTAAACTCCTCGCAAAAATGTGAAACATTTTTGCGAAAATGATTTATTATTCCTCGCCTGTGTATGTGCCGTAAGGAATGTTTACACGCCATGTACCTACAAGGTTAGCTTCGTCGATACCGTCGAAGGTTTCTGAGCCTGCCATATAGTTTTCGGAGATAACAGCGATAGCCTCAGCCATACCGTCTGCATCCTGCTTGATTGTACCTGTCATTGTGCCTGCCTGAATAGCTGCCTTAGCTGCGTCTGTTGCGTCAACGCCGAATACGGGGATAACTGTTCCTTCGCCGCCTTCTGCATTGTAGCCTGCATTCTGAAGAGCTGTAATAGCGCCGATAGCCATTTCGTCATTGTTTGCGATAACAAGCTCTACCATATTTCCGTTAGCTTCGCTGTACTGTGAAAGAATTGTCTGCATATAATCGTTTGCAGCAGCTGATGACCAAAGACCGCCCTGGTCAACAAGGTACTTGTTGGAGTTGCTTTCGTCATAGAAGCTGAGCTCGGGGTAACCTGCTTCTGTAAGAACTGCGTCTGCGTCCTCAACGCCGTACTGTGTTCTTGCAATAGCTTCTGCGTTGCCTTCCTGACCCTTGAACATAACGTAGGAGATTGTTCCGTCGCCGTTAAGGTCAATTGTGTCATAGTTTTCAACAAGATATTCGCCGATGAGCTGTCCCTGCATATGACCTGCAAGCTCATAGTCTGTACCTACGAATACGCTGTTTCCGTCATAGCTTGTAACAACCTCTTCGCTTACGGAACGGTTGAAGAAAATAACGGGGATATTCTGAGCGCTTGCAAGATCGATAATATTCTGAGCAGCGTCGTCTGAGCCGCTGTCTACAAGGTTAACAACAAGAACTGAAGCACCCTGGGCGATGGCTGTTGAAACCTGCTCTGTCTGTGTTGTCTGGCTTGCGTTGCTGTCATAGTCCTGATATGCTATGCCGGCTGCGTCGAAAGCTGCATCAAGAGCTGTTCTTACGCTTGAAATATATGTATCGCTGTATGTGTAATATAATACTGCAACTGTTCCGTCAACAGCTGAGCTTTCTTCTGCAGCAGCCTCTGTATCTGTGTCGGCTGTCGCTGTTTCTTCACTTGATGAACCGCCGCAGGCTGCCATACTGAGAGCCAAAGCCGCTGCAAGAGTAATGCTTAAGAATTTTTTCATTATGAGTTTCCTCCTTAATAAGTTAAAATGATTAAAGACGTGAAGAGCTTCTGCGTTTTTACACCTATCACCCGGGCAGATTAGGGGTAAAAACCAACAAAAGCCTCATCCTTCTCGATAAAGATTATTATACCGCAAAACCCACAAATTGTCAACGGCTGACCCATATTTTTTTGTGCAAAAATTTAACTCTGATTAAAAAGTGTTTTTTTAGCTCTTTACTGTTTGAATATTGCAGTTTTATTACTGCACAAAATACATAATTGCACCGATGATAAAAAACAGACATAAGAAAAGCCGCCCCTCGTGCAAAAAGTGACGGCTTTTCTTATAGTAACCTATAATA
>JAJBVU010000287.1 GCA_020859645.1 Eubacterium sp.
GAATATATGGGTGTAAACGAACTGAGAGAAAAGTTTTTATCCTTTTTTGAGAGCAAGGAGCATCTCAGAATGGCGAGTGCTTCACTTGTTCCTCACAATGACAAGTCTCTGCTTCTTATAAATTCGGGAATGGCTCCCTTAAAGCCCTTTTTCACAGGTCAGCAAATTCCGCCTAAAAAGCGTGTTACCACCTGTCAAAAGTGCATAAGAACCGGCGACATCGAAAACGTAGGAAAAACAGCCCGTCACGGCACATTTTTCGAAATGCTGGGGAACTTTTCTTTCGGCGATTATTTTAAAGAAGAGGCTATTCCCTGGGCTTGGGAATTTTTTACGGACGTTCTGAAGCTTCCCGAGGACAGGCTCTATGTTTCGATTTTCGAGGACGATGACGAAGCCTTTGAAATTTGGAATAAAAAAGTGGGAATCCCTGCCGAGAAAATATTCAGAATGGGCAGAGATGACAACTTTTGGGAGCATGGCGTAGGTCCCTGCGGACCCTGCTCCGAAATATATTATGACAAGGGCGAAGAATACGGCTGCGGAAAGCCCGGCTGTACTGTAGGCTGCGACTGCGACCGCTATATGGAAATTTGGAATCTTGTTTTCACACAGTTTGACAAGCAGGAGGACGGCTCTTATCCCCGTCTTGAACATCCCAACATCGATACGGGTATGGGACTTGAAAGAATTGCTACAGTTATGCAGAATGTTGAGTCTATTTTCGATGTTGATACAGTTAAGGCAATCCGTGACGCAGTGTGCAAAATAGCAAATAAGGAATATCACAAAAACCACAGCGACGATGTTTCCATAAGAGTAATTACAGACCACATCCGTTCAATGACATTTATGACTGCTGACGGCGTTCTTCCCTCAAACAACGGCAGAGGCTATGTTCTCCGCAGACTTCTCCGCAGAGCCGCACGTCACGGCAAGCTTTTGGGCATTGACAGAACCTTCCTTACGGATTTGGTTCAGGTGGTTATAGACAATTCCGGAGAAGCCTATCCCGAGCTTAAGGAAAAACAGGCTACAATTAAAAAGATTATATCCACAGAGGAAGAAAACTTCTATAAAACTCTTGACAAGGGTCTCGAAAAGCTTAACGAATATATGGAGGACCTTTCAAAGGAAAACCCCGTTTTGGACGGAAAGAAGGTGTTCAGACTTTATGACACCTACGGCTTCCCCACTGACTTAACAGAGGATATTTTGGCTGAAAACGGCTATAAAGCCGACAACGAGGGATTTGTTAAGGAAATGGAGGCTCAGCGTCAAAAGGCAAGAGACGCAAGAGAAACTGACACATATATGGGCGCCGAGGAAACTGTTTTCAACCGCATCGACCCCTCTCTTTCAACGGAATTTACTGGCTACGCAAGTCTCTCTTCAAGCGAAGGAAAGGTTATTGCCCTTGTTTCCGAAGGCGAAATAGCGGAAGAGGCTTCAGCCGGAGCAAACGTAACACTTATTCTTGACAAAACCCCCTTCTATGCCGAAATGGGCGGTCAGATAGGCGACACAGGAACAATCAAAACAGACAGCGCAGTTGTTGAAATAAGCGACACAACCAAATTCGGGGGAAACAAGTTCCTTCACACAGGCGTTGTTAAAAGCGGCGTAATTAAGCTTGGGGACAGCGTAACCGCTGAAGTTGACGCAAAACGCAGACTTGCTATCTGCCGAAATCATACCGCAACCCACATTCTTCAAAAGGCTTTGAGAACCGTTTTGGGCGATCACGTTGAACAGGCAGGCTCTTATGTAAGCGATGAGCGTCTCCGTTTCGACTTTACACACTTCGAGCCTATTTCTCACAGCGACCTTAAGAGGGTTGAAGCTATCGTAAACGATGTTATACTTTCCGATATGCCCGTTAAATGTGAGGAAATGGATATTGAGGAAGCCAAAAAGCTTGGAGCAATGGCTCTTTTCGGAGAAAAATACGGAAAGACAGTCAGAGTTGTTTCCGTAGGCGATTTTTCAGTTGAATTCTGCGGCGGAACTCACCTTAAAAACACAGCCACAGCCGGTCACTTTAAAATTCTTTCCGAAAACGGCGTTGCGGCAGGCGTAAGAAGAATTGAAGCTTTGACAGGCTTCGGCACAATCGATTATTACAACAAAACAGAGGAAATCGTTGACAAGGCAAAGGCTGTTCTTAAGACCGATATAAACAACCTTGTAGGCAGAATTTCAGACGTAACAGACGAAAACAAGCGTCTTAAGAAGGAAATCGAAGCTCTTAAGGGCAAGCTTTCGGGCGGAAAGCTCAGCGATATAGAAAACAGCAAGGAAACCGTAAACGGCGTAGACATTATCTGCGGAAGCCTTGACTCGGCGGATATGAACACATTAAGAGGTTCCAGCGACAAGCTTAAGGATAAGAACCCCAATGCAGTAATTATTTTGGGCAGTGCCGTTGACGGAAAGGTAAGCTTTGTTGTTTCCTGTTCAGACACTGCGGTTAAAGCAGGGGTTAAAGCAGGGGACATCGTCAAAACAGCAGCCGTTCTCTGCGGCGGAGGCGGCGGCGGACGCCCCAATATGGCACAGGCAGGCGGCAAAGACCCCTCTAAGCTTGAAGAAGCCTTAAAAGCGGCAAAAGCCAAAGCAGTCGAAATATTAAATAAATAATCAAATTTAAAAGTCTCTGAAGAGTTGATTTCGCTTTTCAGAGACTTTTTACATTTATGTTATACAAAATCTGTATTTTGAGAAAATTTTTGTTGTTTTTATTTCGACCTTATGTTATACTTTAAATAGGAATTTTTTGTCTTTAGACAAATGTTCCGACAACGGGGAACGCAACGGCAAGAAGCACAAAGATTTCGGACGG
>JAJBVU010000283.1 GCA_020859645.1 Eubacterium sp.
TTACAAAATTTCCTATGATTTGTTACCAACTCTTAAATCTAAAAGAAAAACCTCAAATTTTATTAAATTTGAGGTCAATTCAACATCTCATCATCATATATTTTTTAAATATTTAAGATATATTCCCCTTCCACTGTATTCTATATCACTATCACCACTATTTAAGGCTCCGTCTTGCATTTTATATACTTCTACATCAAACGACAGTTTTTCTGACCTATTTTTGAAATATTGGTCAACACCAATCCCAAGAGTAGTTTTTCTTCTGTGATTTGTCGAAATATCAGTCAACGGATCATAATTTTCACCATTACTTCTTAGCCAATCAACCAATAAACGTATCCGTCTGTTGCCTGAAACATCTTTCGCCCATTGCAGCCCATAATTTTTGCCATGTCTGGTTTCCGTAATATTATCAAAGGTCGAATACCGTAATGGATCCTCTTGGGTATGCCAATAATATGCAGTAAAAAACTGAGTATTATCAGGTGCATAATTAAAAGTTATTTCCGGCTTGAATTGATTACCAGAAGTATACTCCAGATCATTTTCTTTGGTTTTGGCATAGGAGGTATGAGACACCCCTGCCAAAAATTGCATCTTGTTATTTATATGCTGCCATCTGATCTCTTTCACCCATGCATTGCCAGGTTCTACCCATGTAACAGGAGTCAAATCATATTTGCCGCTGAAAGTATAATACGTACCAAAAATAAAAGTATTTTTCTGATCATGATTGTAGTAATACCATATTGCCGGCGTAAAATTCAAGCCCTCACCAAAACGGGCTTTTTCTACTAAATCTTCATCCATAACTGGATCAAATTCATGTAGTGCTTCTTTTCCGGTAGGTAAATTTATTTCAAGTGAAAAAACCATTAAGTCACTTGCTCTCCCTTTTTTCGTATAGGCAACATTCAGGCTGGTATCTGTAAAACAATTTACTTTACCATTGTCATTGCTTTTGTTATCAGAACTGATTAATCCAGCAGCTATGCCATATTCCCATGGCCCCACTACCTCATTGTAGTAAAACGGCTGATAAAATTGAATTCCCTTGTTGCCTTTATCATCATGCCATGAATAATATTTGCTTTCAGTATTAAAGCTGCTACTTTTTCGTGCAACTATATCCGTGCCGCTGTTATATTCTGCTAACGTGCTTTTCGCTGCCTCTAAATCAGCTTCCAATAACTTCAGCTGCACTTTTTGTTCTTCTTCCTCTAGCACACCATCTTCAGAAATATCCTCCTGCTCCATTTTCTCTTCTAAATCACTTATAACCTGTTCCAAAGCAAGTATTTTTTCATCCAAAACACTGATTTCTTCATCTATTTGATCCTCTTGCTCCACAAGTGCATAATAACTCTTTTCTCTGGCTAAAATGTTATGATAAGCAAAATAACCTTTGCGCCCCTCGTCATAACGTTCCACAATTTTCTCAGATTCCTCATTTTGACTTTCAATAGTACTTTTTTTCTGTTGAATCTCGATCAGCTTATTTTCTCTTGCATCATGTTCACTATTTATACCAGCTAATTGCTGGCGCAATTCTATAAGCTGCTGACGTAAACTATTTTTATATGCAGTATTTTCCTGATACTCATTCTTAATTCTTAATATCTCCCGCTCTAATGCTGCTATATTTTTTTCTGTTTCCTCCATTGCCGCTATTTTCTGTTTCTGATCCAAAGCAGAAGTATGTAACATATCAGCAATATCTCTAACATCCCTTGGCAAAGTTATTCCAGCATAACAGTTGTTTGTTACCAGCAGCCCACAAAAAATGGGAATTATCGACAAGAGCATTTTTTCTTTTTTCACTTGACATACCTCCCCATTTTCTTTCTTACTAAACCGCAAAAAACAGCTTGTTCAACTGGCTCTTTATTCCATGCTTCAGCTGGGTGATTGGCAATAAATTCTTTCCATACCTCATATTTCCTGTCGTCATCCAAAATATCATAATAAATAGGAAAAATTTGCGCATAAGCATCTGGATAAAAATTTGACCAGTTTACAGATCCACCCTCTTTTTCATCACTCCATCTAAAACTATCATTCTCCGAATTATACAATTCTTCCCAAATGCCTCTTTTGATACTGTCAGCAATGCTCTTGTAATATGCAGTATTAATTTTTTTATCTGTTTTTTGAGCCAGATTTAAAAAACTCATTATTCCGCCATAGGCCTCACTATTATCCATAAGATATTTCACGCGATAATCTGGCAGTGCTATAGTAAGGCCATCTTTCTGCTGTAAAAAAGGAATTGTGTAAGCAATATCCTCTATTTGCTGCCAATACAAGTCTATCAGAATTACATCGTCTGTAATTTCATAATACTTGTTCAGCAGAAACAATATAACGCCAGAATAACCGTCTATGGAATCATATTGTGGCAAAACTTTTTCTCTGTCTCCATATAAAATAAAATCATAAACTGTACCGCTCATGCCATGTTTATCACTTCTATTAACACGACTTAAATACCATTCTAGAAAGAGCCTCACATCATGAACATGATCTGGGTTATCAATATCATCCAAAGCATACAGGCAAGCTTCATATGGTGTCATAAACACCTCATAAGGCATTTCTCTGTACCTGGAACAAATAATCCGTACCGGGTGATTACTATTATTATAAGCATAAGTAAAGTTCACACTGCTTAAAACAAATAAACTACAAATTATTAAGATGTATTTTAATAGATTTTTTATCATTATCTTTTACCGTTAAATAATAGTAAATATTATCTTCCTCAACTTTTAAATCTGGTTGTTCCATAACACGCAGGCCTGTTTTTGGTATCGCTACTGTAA
>JAJBVU010000224.1:0-1887 GCA_020859645.1 Eubacterium sp.
ACTTCAATGATGTTCGATTGAGCTAATTATAAATAAAAAAACATATACTCAAATCATCTGTAGCTGCAATATTTATAAATTTATTAAAAATAAACCCATCTTTCCGGTTCATAAAAGATTTACAGAACCGGCAGAGAGATTTTTAAACTCGCAAAATTTCAGTCAGATTGTATTATAACAGTTTAAAGAAGCATCAAATTATTAACTGCCTGCTGATATAAGCCGTTTCAAAACAAGAGCTGCATCTTTTTCATCAACAGCTTCATCACCGTTAATATCGGCAGCGGCAAACTCATCTTCCGTAAGCGACACCGACCCTTCAGCATATTTCAATATTCTTACAGCATCGGTAAGATCCGTAAACTCCAAATCGCTGTCATCGGAAGAACCGTCCAAATAAATAATAGTTACTCCGTCCGGATATAAACTTTTATCATCAGCCGCCGAACCCTCACAACAATAAACCTCGGTTAAGCCGCTGTTTGAGAATGCATACTTACTTATGCTTATTACACTGTCAGGGATAGTTATGCTGCCAAGATTTGTACAATCAGAAAATGCATAGCCATATATAGTCGTTACAGTGTCAGGGATACTTATGCTGCTTAAGCTTGTACATTTGTAAAATGTATAACCGTATATAATTGTTATACCATCGGGGATAGTTATACCGCTTAGGTTTGTACAATTGTAAAATGAAGATTCACCTATGCTTGTTACGCTGTCGGGGATATTTATGTTACTTATGATTGTATCGTGAAATGCACATCTTCCTATACTTGTTACACCATTGGGAATAGTAATATCACTTAAATTTGTACAGTAGTGAAATGCATAATCTGGTATAATATCTGTCCATCCGAATTCATAATCATAGTCACCACCTATGGGACCAGCTGTAGAAAACCCACAGTAGGAAAATGCATAATTTCCTATGTTTGTTACGCTGCCAGGAACAGTAATACTGCTTAAATCTGTACATTTGTAAAATGCGAAACTGCTTATGCTTGTTACTCCATCTGGAATGCTTATACTACTTAGGCTTGTACAGTAGGAAAATGCATAATTTCCTATGCTTGTTACACTATCTGGAATGCTTATGTTGCTTAGGTCTGTACAGTAGGAAAATGTATAATCACCTATGCTTGTTATCCCATCGGGGAGTGTTATGCTACTTAAGCTATTACAATGGCAAAACGCACGATTACCTATACTTGTTACATTATCCAAAGTGCTTATACTACTTAAATTTGTACAGTAGTAAAAGGCATAATCTCCTATACTTGTTATACTGTCTGGTATACTTACACTGTTTAAATTTGTACAGTAGTAAAAAACATAATCTCCTATACTTGTTATATTATCTGGCATAGTTATGCCAGTTAAATTTGTGCAGTTATAAAATTCTCTGCTACCTATACTTGTTACTCCGTCTTCAATTACAACAGAGGTAATAAGAGATCTTTTAGAATACCATGGGACACTTGAGTATGAAGTATAGTTTGTCATATTACCTGTGCCGGAAATGGTCAAAATAAGGTTATCACCTAAAGTATAGGTTAGGTTGTCGCCGCAGGTTCCGCTTGAAGCGGCAAAGGCATTTACTGCGAAAAGGCAGGCTATTGCCATTACAGTGCCTATTATAAGGGCAAATATTTTTATACGTTTATTCAATTGTTTTTCTCCTTTCTTAAATACTGCAGACCGTCCGAATGAATTTGTTTTGAGAAACTGCCACATAAGGGTCAATTGATATAAATAAAATGTTCTTGCTTAAAGTATACTGTTTTTCACCTTTAAAATCAAGAGCTTTATGTTAATTTGCATAGAAAAAATAACCGATTTTCAAGAGTAATTTGTTTTATTTCTATTGCCAATACTTTATAA
>JAJBVU010000224.1:1897-2824 GCA_020859645.1 Eubacterium sp.
GATATAAGTCAGAAATATTGTTGACACAGTTTATTCCTGCGATATAATGAAGAAAAAGAAGCATTGGATATGACTGAGCTTATTAACAGACCGGAATATTTAAAACAGCTTATACAAAACAAGGATGTAGATTTAATAAAAATCGTTATCGGTATTCGCAGGTGCGGCAAATCATCACTGCTTGATTTGTTCCACAGTTACCTAACCGAAAACGGTGTTCCCGATGACAATATCATTCATATGAACTTGGAGTCACTGAAATACAGGAATTTAAAAAACTACTTGGGGTTTTATGACTATGTAAGCGAGCGAATAACCAAGGACGGAAAAGCTTTATCAAAAACACAGAACCGCAAATCAAAGAATGGAACGAAAACAAAGAATTATCTGACCATAAAGGAATCTTCGTTTCCGTATAATATCCTGTAAAACAGCTTTTCCGTTTGTTTGGAAGGGCTGTCTATTTATTTATACAATTACATTGTTATAACCTTAACCGGCACACCTTGCTTTTTGCAATTATCAATCACAAACTTGGTGCCGTGAGAATGTCCATCCCAAAAAGCAATAACCATATCCGCATATGCAATTTTCAGAACTTTTGCCTACGTCAAAAGCGGACTTTGTCCGTCGGATATCTTTCCGATTCTAATTTCAAGATTCCTCTTAAGCGGTGCGGCTCTGCCATATCTTTTATAATCAGGCAAAAATTCTTTCATAGGTACATTATTTTTCTGTGCAAATCTTCCTGCATCGCTGTCTATGCCTTTGGCATCGCCGCTGACAATTTCCGTTATATTTTCCGGCAGATATTCTCCTAAATCTGTTATATGTAAATTTCTCGAACCGATTATTGCAACCCTCATATTTATTTTAGCTCCATTTTTAATATATTATGAACACTGTTTAGGCTCATTATTCACATTG
>JAJBVU010000218.1 GCA_020859645.1 Eubacterium sp.
TCTTAATAGAAAATTTTTGCTATTACGCCATTTCAATTATAAATCTTAAAGTTGAAGAGTTATAATATATGGTAAAGTTAATTTTATTGTTACAAGAAATAATTAATGCTAAAACAGAAATATTTAGTATAGATATTGACAAAAATAATATTGTATAGTAAAATACAAAGAAATACATAAAATGTAAGGAGATTATCTGCATGGCTGTTAGTTATAATAAGCTTTGGAAACTTATGATTGATAAAGGCATAAACAAAAGTGATTTACGTAGGATAACAGGGATTGGCACCAACACCTTAGCAAAGTTAAGCAAAAATCAAAATGTTAGCATGAATGTATTAATGAAGATTTGTAATGAACTTGAATGCGACATATCAGATATATGTGAATTTTTGAAAGGGGAAAATGCACAATGAACGCAATAGACTTATTTGCCGGCTGTGGTGGATTGTCTAAAGGTTTTATGGATGCGGGATTTGATATAATTGTTGGTGTAGATAATGATCAGGCAGCTTTAAATACATTTGCCAAAAATCATAATGGTGCAGCCACATTAAATGCTGATTTATCAAAAAAAGAGACGTTTGATGAAATCAAAAAAATTGCAGATGGTAGAAAAATTGATGTTATTATTGCAGGACCACCTTGCCAAGGATTTTCGTTAACCGGTCCACGAAATTTTGATGATGAAAGAAACAAGTTATATCTTGCTGTTATCGAAATGGTAAAACAATATACACCAAAGGGATTTATCATAGAAAATGTGCCCGGTATGGCAACTTTATATGGGGGACAGATTAAGAATGAAATATTGAGACGACTTAGAGAATTGGGCTATAATATTGACTGTAAGGTTTTATGTGCTGCTGATTATGGTGTTCCACAATTAAGAAAAAGGCTGATATTTATGGGGGTAAGAAAGGATATAGGGACTCCTCATTATCCAACACCTGAATTTAATGAAAGCAACTATAGAACGTGCAAAGAGGCAATAAGTGACCTACCACCTCGAATTAATGAGATTGGTAAAGAAGTAGATGTATATTCTGCAAAACCTAAAACAGAGTATCAAAAAATGATGAGAGGGAATTGCAATGTGCTTTATAATCACGTTGCTACCAAACATATGCAATTTGTTATAGATACAATTGCTTTAGTTCCTGAAGGTGGCAATTATAAAGATTTACCACCCGGATGGGGAGAAAGTCGCAAGTTTCATGAAGCATGGACAAGATATGATGGTAATCGTCCATCAAAGACCATAGATACAGGACACAGAAACCATTTTCATTATAAATATAACCGTGTTCCAACAATACGTGAAAATGCAAGGTTACAATCTTTCCCAGATGATTTTGTGTTTACAGGAACGAAGACACAACAAAACAGGCAAGTTGGGAATGCAGTTCCTCCGCTTTTAGGGTATGCTTTGGGAAAGGAATTAAAGAAAATTATCGAGGAGAAAAATAACTATGAAAATTAAATTGAAAGCTATAGATTTATTCGCAGGTTGTGGCGGATTAATGGATGGGTTTGAACAATCTGGTTTATACAGTACTATAGCCGCTGTCGAATGGGAAAAAGCTCCTTGTCATAATTTAAAAGAAAGATTGAAAACAAAATGGAATTATAAAGATGCTGAAACAAGGGTTTTGCAATTTGATATTCAGCGAACAGACGAATTATTTAATGGGTGGAATGATTCTGAATATGGTAAATCTAATGGGCTCGATAACTTGGTGAATAACGCAAAAGGTATAGATATTATTATTGGCGGACCACCATGTCAAGCCTATTCTATCGCAGGGAGAGTTAGGGATAAATACGGCATGAAAAAAGATTACAGAAATTATCTTTTTGAAAGCTACTTAAAGGTTGTGCAAAGATATAAACCTAAAGCTTTTGTTTTTGAAAATGTGCCGGGAATATTGACTGCTAAACCAAAAGAAAAGCCCATTATAGATATAATACAAGAGAAATTTATAAAAAATGGATATTATCTTTTGCCAAATTTAAAAGATGCGATTATTGATTTTTCTGAATATGGTGTTCCACAAAACAGATCAAGGGTTATTATACTTGGACTAAATTCAGCATATTTCGGATCGGATAATTGTGAAAAAATATTGAAGTCTTTTTATAAAGAAATATTGCCCTCATATAAAGTTGAAAAAAAGAAAACAGTCAGAGAAGCTATTTCTGACTTGCCAAAACTTTATCCCTTAAATCATGAGGCAAAATATATGGGCAAAAGGATTTCGCATTCTTTACCAGAACCGTTTGTTGCTAATCATGTTGCACGTTGGCAAAGTAAAAGAGATATTGAAGTGTTTCGTTTACTTACCAATGATATAGAATCTGGAAAAAATGAGTACACAACTACGGATTCGTTAAAAAAGCTATACACACAGGTGACAGGGAAAGTTTCAAATGTTCACAAGTATTATGTCTTGAGATGGGATGAGCCAAGTAATTTAATTCCAGCTCATTTATATAAAGATGGTCTTCGCCATATTCATCCGGATTCAAAACAATTAAGAACGCTTACAGTTAGAGAAGCTGCAAGACTTCAAACATTTGATGATGATTATATATTTTATGGGAGCAATACAGATACATATAAGATGATTGGTAATGCTGTGCCGCCTTTGTTTGCTAAATGTTTGGCCAATGCGGTATACAGAATTATAAATGGAGAATAAAGAAGGAGAGTAATATTATGGCTTATTTAGCAAAAGATGCTGTAAAAACACTTTTGGGGTATATAGGTGTAACAGAAAGCGAAGTTGAAGATATTCCTAATACTAATAAAAG
>JAJBVU010000337.1 GCA_020859645.1 Eubacterium sp.
GTATTGAGGATTTAAGTAAAAAAATCGCTGAAATAGATTCTCAAATAAATGAATATAAGAGACAGAAAAGCTCACTTCAAACTGAAATTGAGCTGTTGAATGAAGATGACTCTTATTATACTTATAGACGAAGACAACAAGATCTCAGGAAAGAGATTGTAGATTTCTTCTCTGACTTTGAAATATTGGAAGAATATCCTCCGGATGATTATGCAGCGGCGATTGAAATAATTGCTCGCAGATGGGAAAATATTAAATTACATCAAGAAACTTTACAACAAGAAAATGAATCAAAAATTCCAATGTATAAGGCAATACGAGAGTACCTTTCTGATGAGGAGTTACTGGAGGAAGACAGAATAAGTTATACAAAGGAGCTGTTTGATAATGCAAATGTTTTTGGAATGACATGTACCAGCAGAGATTACTTTAGTGAAGATTCGATGCATGCCTTAAGAGAATATCAACTTGGGAATATCAATGTAAGGAATGTTGGAATTGATGTTGTAATAATTGATGAGGTAAGTAAGTCCTCTTTATTGGAATTGATGATTCCGATGTTGTATGGAAAGACTGTTATTTTGGTAGGCGATCATAGACAGTTACCTCCGTTGTATGATTTAAAGCATATGAGAAGAAATGACTTTGATGGCTTGAATCCGGAAATAATAGATTACGATCTTAATAAGCAATATCAAGAATTGTACGAAACATGCTTTTTTAAGACGCTGTTTGAGAGTGTTCCCGACGAGTATAAGATTATGCTGGATAAGCAGTATAGATGCCATAGCGATATAATGGATGTATTCAACCATTTTTATGGCACGAATGGTAAAGGACTATCTATTGGTTTAAGCAATCAAAATGATTTGAAAAATCATGATTTAGAGATTAAAAACAATGGAATTACTTTGATTTAGCCCAATAATCATATTTATTTTATTAATTGCACTGAATATGAATCTCAGCTGGATGCAGAATCTACATCTATTATTAATAAACAGGAGGCTGAAGTTGCATCAAAGCTTCTTCAGCTGATGAACGAACAATATGGCAGGATGATTGAACAGGGCAGCATGAGGAAAGATAATAAGAAAGATGAACGAAAAAGCGTGGGTGTTATTTGCACATACAGGGATCAAGCCAGATATATTAAGAGTTTATTAAAGGGAAAACAGTTATCGAATTTTTCACAAAAAAAAGAGAAGAGAGAATGATTATTAATACCGTTGATGATTTCCAGGGTGATGAGAGAGATATTATAATTGTGTCTATGGTACGTAATAAGCCAATATGGAGATCAAGCTCCGACTTTATCAAGCAATTTGAAAGAATTAATGTTGCGTTGTCGCGTGCAAGATGTATGCTGGTTGTAATAGGTTCTATGGATTATTTGAGTAGTATTGCTATTGATTTGCCTGATGTTAATGGCAATAAGGATCTTGATAGGCATTCGTTCCCTGTATATAAAGAAATAATCAGAACGATACAAGCTAAAGGTAAGATTTTGCAAGCATCTGACTTGATTGGGGAGGAAAAATATGATGGAAAGTAGCGTATTATTTGAGGCTAATACTTCATGGCCGTTTCCTGTATTACAGTATACTGTCAAAACTTCATATGTTGAAGTAAGAAAAGCCTCCGGAATTGCATATATACTTCTTCAATTAATTAGTAACTTAGAAAACAATTCCGAAAAGCTTGTGGCAACATTAAAGAGCTTAGGTGTCCCTAATGATATACATTACATATTCGCAGAAGAGTTATCAAGTATGATTAGCTATGGAATCATCAGGGTGGAATCGGAGAGAAACTATAGCTCAGATTCAATCGACTTATATAATATTTCAGACTTTAAAATAACAGATCTTGGAAAGAAACTATTTGCAGAGGGTACAATACCTACAGGTAATAACAAGATAAAAGAACTAAATGTATACTACGATGTGTCAAAAAAGAATACGCAAATCAAATTTGACGGGAAACTATTTAGGCTATATAATTCAATGTTGGATGAGAGTTGCGTAGGCGATGTAGTGCTTAATAACCCAGACATTGAAATGTTTATTAATGACAATATGAATAAATATGCATTTAGAAAAGGAGAACGAATATCAGGATTTGAACACAAGCCGCCGGAAATCCTCGTGTATAAGATCGAAGATGCAGTAACTCTGAAAATATCGCAAGATGGAGCTCAGTTACATTCAAAAGATAAGGTAAGAGATACATTTATTCATAAATTTTATTCCGGATCAACAATAAAGAAAATCATAAATGCGAAAAAGAAATATCATTTTCATGAATTTATTATATCCGAAGTTAAAGAATATGAATTTAATATGTTTCCGAATGTAATCAAATTTTATATGCCTTCTCAACTTGCTGCTGCAACAAATATCAAATGTACACTTTCACTTGATGGTAAATGTAAGATACATGGAAGTGAATGCTCACTTGATTGCAGTGAGACAATAGAGCTAATGCAAACTTGCGATATTAAGGGAGCTGCTTGTTACTTCCAAGATGGAAATTTATATTCAGTTGTTCCGGGAAGGTTTTTATTTGAAGTTGACGGGTATAATGAAAATTGCTCGTTGAATTTAATTGCCGTCCAGCAACTAGATGAGGAAGTTAAGCAAAAGTTGATGCAAGAGATGCTCTCAAAATGCATTAAGGCAAAAAATCCGATTGAAAGATGCATAGTTATAAAAAAATTGACAAGGATTTCAAAATGTAAGGATTATTTGAACCAATTTGCCGACTCATTGCTGTGTGAGATTACTTCAATAACAGATAAAATAGACAGAT
>JAJBVU010000075.1 GCA_020859645.1 Eubacterium sp.
CTATTGACACCACAACCAACCACCCGTTCTATGTTGACGGTAGGGGCTGGGTAGCTGCAGCGCTTGATACTTAAATCTTCATAGCAAAATCCGAATATATAGCCCGTTTGTTCTGGAAGGAGTAAATATGAAATATGATGATTTCATAAATTTTATTTTAGCTTTTGGTAGTCCATTATCTATAGAAAATGAAAATAGTGCGCTGTTAAAAAAGCTATGTTTAATTGTTGATAAAGAACAGCACCAGATGAAAGACCGGATGAAAGCTATACTGATGGAGAAATATCCAGACCGTTATTTTGTTGATGACCTGAATGAGTACAATTCAGTGAAAGATGACTTATCGTGAATTGACCTCATCGAGGCGTTTGATGCCTTTATGGACGATTAATGGGTGGGGACACCTTTTGGCGTTAGCCTATACTTTTTGGCGATAGCTTTATCAAAAAATAAGGTGGGGACAAAACCTATGCAGACGACGGCGGCAAGACAAAAATTCTGAATGTCGAGCAGCGGGATTTTCCTCGCCTGCATGTGGGGCAGAAGTCGCAGAAATGCCTATTTTTCAAGCATTTCAGCCACTTCTGCCCCGACTTACACAGAAACCGATTGTATCAAAGATAGAGTCCGAATAGACCCCGCCTGCGGTTCCGGAAATTTCCTGACGGAAACATACATAAGCCTGCGCCGACTGGAAAACGAGGCTATTGCCCTTTGCCAGCAGGGCAAGGCAGAAAGCAAAGGGATAAAGGTGGTGAAAAGGGAGATAAACGCCGAACGCCACGTAAAGATCCTAAAAAAGGTAAATTATAAAGGAGTAGCTATAATGGATAATTTGTACCAAAAACTCTGTTTGCTTTGTAATGAAAAAAAGCTTATTGAAATCTATAACAGAAATGATGATTTTAATAAGTTTAATTTGGGCGTGTTAATTTCCGTCAATCAGACGGAATATATATATATATTCATAGATAAACAGGGGCGTACAGATGGTATTAGGTTTGGATTTATAGATGATTTATATAGAATTGTTGATGAAAGTAAATATATCGATAAGTATTCCAAAATAATGCGCGAATTTGGGCGTGAACTGTTGATAGATGATTATGAGAGTTTTTTTACTAATAATAGATGTAGCTTAGAATCATTTTTACAGTATTCTCAAGACAGGAACATGGTTGTGTCATTATCCCTGTGCGGCTCAAATCAATATGATATATCAGGGTTTGTTCATGCAATTGAAGGTGATATTATTACATTCAAAGAATTGGATACATATGGTGAGCTTGTAACGGTATCATATATTAGTATTGATGACATTGATTATTGTTCGTGTGATTCAGAAGATGAACGAATTTTGAAAATGCTGAGTGTTAAATAGTTGACTTTTAGACGACCGCGTTTGGAAATACAGCCCTGAAACAGGCGAAACGGAGCTTAAAGAGGTTCTGAACGTCTGGGTCAAGGAAACTGACGAAATTCTGCACGTTTCAACCGCTGACGGCGAAATTATTGGCGCTACCACAAACCGCCCGTTCTATATTTATTTTTGCATTTTCTTGCGCCCGCAAATCGGTTAAATTAAAGGCGTTGCTCGCTTTTTCGATATTTCTTTCGCTTTTTTAACTTTTTTGCATTTTGCATATCTGATTACAGCGGCCGTCTTTTTTGTTAACACGGAAAGAAAAGAGTGCTTTCATAAGGATTGGCTGAATATTATTCATCCACGTTTGAGGACATCAAAGGACTTGCTCACGGATGATGGAGTTATTTTTAAAGAATGGTGATGATGTATATGCTTCAATACGATATTAATAAAGTATATAATAATTTCATTAATACTTTTAGGCACTGTGGGAATTTTCTCATAAATGAAACTGACGATGCTATTATGCATCACCTTTTTGAGGAATTTTCCATAGACGTGGTCAGCTTTTTTCACGAAAAAACGTTAAAGGTGCTTTTAGAAGAATCACTTATTAACGAGGAAATATATTTTGAGTGTTTGGAAATACGCGCTTCCTACCTGGATATTGAAATGAATAACAGGCAATTGATGAATCCCAAATCGGTAAGAGAAAGTGATAAATGGAAATCATTATTTGATCTTTCTGATAAAACTTATTTAAATACTTTACAAATATCACATCATTCAAATTATAAATCGGGGGTACAGGTCTTGAGCAATATATGTTTATATGGAGAAGTGCTGTACAAGAGTATGTGCTATATTAAAGGAAAATGTTCAAATAAGGGTATGGGACGTAAATTCTTAAATGAACTGACCGACTATATTGATTTATGGAATTTATGCATGGTTCTTTTACTTGATGAGATTTTTAATAAAACAGAGAAGATAGATTTTTTGATAAAGTATTTAAATGAGAGTAACAAAACGTTCGTTGATATGAATATTGATTTTGAACATCGGTGCGATTTGTGTTTATATACCTCAATTCCCACCGATGCGATTGAGCTGATGATAAATTGCATTTTGGAGATTAATATTGATATTTGCGATTATAAGCGTAATTACAAAAAAATCAATAATTATTTATTTGCCTTACATAATCTTCCGAGATGCTTATTAAATCCGCAGCAGAAGGAATATATAAGTCAAAAGGAAGCTATAGCGTACTCCCTAAGTTATTTAAATAAAGATAAAATTAATTGATATGGATATGCGGCAGCTAAGGGGGATTTTGATGGAAAGAAATAATTTGTTACAGAGAGAAGGCTTTATATGGCGGATTGGAGATTAAACGGTCAGCATAAATATCTTAATAACATAAAATTAAAACATATAGAA
>JAJBVU010000066.1 GCA_020859645.1 Eubacterium sp.
GTACAAAATATTAAAAATATGTGTATAAATGCAAACTGCATTTTAAACGATGATATAAAGCTGAGCTTTGACAAGGCATTGGAGTGCGAAAAATCTCCCATTGCCTGCGATATTCTTAAAAATCTTAAGAAAAATGCGGAGATTGCCGAGGAAAGAATGATTCCCATATGTCAGGATACGGGAATGGCAGTTGTTTTTATAGAAATAGGTCAGGAGGTCTCCGTAAAGGGCGGTCTTTTAAAGGATGCCGTAAACGAAGGGGTAAGACAGGGCTATGTTGAGGGATATTTAAGAAAGTCCGTTGTTTACGACCCGATTATTGAGAGAATAAATACTAAAGACAACACCCCGGCTGTAATTCACTATGACATAGTGGAAGGCGACAGACTTAAAATAACCGTTGCTCCCAAGGGCTTCGGTTCCGAAAATATGTCAAGAATATATATGCTTAAGCCTTCCGACGGCAGAGAGGGCGTTATAAACTGCATTTTAAAAACAATTGAAGAAGCAGGCCCCAACCCATGTCCCCCTATGATTGTGGGAATAGGCTTAGGGGGAAACTTCGAATATTCCGCTTATCTCGCCAAAAAGGCTCTTTTAAGACCTGTGGGAGTATATTCCGAAAAGGAATATTTAAGGGAAATCGAAAAAGAGGTTATTGAAAAGGCAAACAAAACAGGCATTGGCCCCCAGGGATTAGGGGGCAAAACCACGATTTTGTGGGCAGCGGCTGAGGACTACGCTACCCACATAGCCGGTATGCCCGTTGCCGTAAACATAAGCTGCCACGTAACACGCCACTGTGAATGTATTTTGTAAGGAATGAAACAAATTTATGAAAGAATTATTGGAGCTTTGTTTTAAGCTTAAATTTAAAGAGCTTTTCTATTCGTCTACCGAAAACGAATTTATAAAGTTTTTCAGATACTGCTTTATAGGGGGAATAGCCTTTGTTGTTGATTACGGCGTTTTTGCGGCGGTAAGCTTCCCCCTGCCCGACACTTCCCTGAGTATAGCCTTTGCCACAGTTATGGGCTTTATATTCGGGCTTATAACAAACTTTGCTTTGTCTAAGCTTGTGGTTTTTACACAAAAGGCTAAAACAAACAGCACTGCCGCAGAGTTTATTGCCTACGGTGTTATAGGTGTTATAGGCTGCGGTCTGACGGTTCTGCTTATGCTTATAGCAGTAAAATTTGTAAACAAATATATTGCCAAAATTATTGTTCAAATTATCGTACTTT
Organism: Eubacterium sp.; assembly: GCA_020859645.1. Classification (GTDB taxonomy): domain Bacteria; phylum Bacillota; class Clostridia; order Lachnospirales; family CAG-274; genus JAJQCI01. Next base: position 1,245 of record JAJBVU010000066.1, read on the forward strand.
TTTATAATTATATAACAAGAAGAATTTTATTGTATTCGGGAGGTAAGGAATAATGAAAAATGTTGTTATTATCGGCGCAGGTCCGGCAGGCTTAACAGCGGCTTATGAGCTTTTAAGAAAGAGCAAGTCCTACAATGTTGTGGTTTTGGAAGAATCAAACGAAATCGGCGGAATTTCGAGAACGGTTAAATATAAGGGCAACCGTATGGACATAGGCGGCCACAGATTTTTTTCTAAAGACGAAAGAGTAAATAAATGGTGGGAAAGCTTAATGCCCACTCAGGGCAAGCCATCTTTTGACGACATAAAGCTTAACAGAAAAAAGAATCTTAAGGAAGGCGGCCCCGACCCCGAAAAAGAGGACAGGGTTATGCTTATAAGAAACAGAGTTTCAAGGATTTATTATCTTAAGAAGTTTTTTGACTATCCTGTCAGCTTAAAGCCTCAGACTTTTATTAATATGGGTCTTAAAAAGACAATAAAATCCGGCTTGTCTTATGTTAATTCAACAGTTAAAAAGCTGCCGGAAACTAACCTTGAAAACTTTTATATAAACAGATTCGGCAAAACTCTTTATTCTATGTTTTTCGAGGGCTATACCGAAAAGCTTTGGGGCAGACACCCAAGAGAAATCTCCGCAGACTGGGGTTCTCAGAGAGTTAAGGGTCTTTCCGTAACCGCTGTTTTAAAGGATATGATAGGTTCTGTTATACCCTCAGCGAAAAAAGAGGTTGAAACATCTCTTATCGAAGAATATATTTATCCCAAATACGGCCCCGGTCAGCTTTGGGAAACTGCTGCTCTTGAAATAGAAAAAATGGGCGGCAAAATCATAAAAAATCAGAGGGTTGATAAGCTTACTGTATACAAAGGAAACATAAAATCCGTTTTCTGCGGTGAAAATGAATATAAGGCTGATATTGTTATTTCATCTATGCCGGTTAAGGATCTTGTGGCTTCAATCGATGATGACGTTCCCGAAAACATTGCAAGAATTGCGGAGGGACTTCCCTACAGAGATTTTGTAACAGTGGGGCTTCTTTTAGACCATCTTAATCTTGAAAATAAAACAAAGATTAAAACACTGGGCAACATTGTTCCCGACTGTTGGATTTACGTTCAGGACACAGGTGTTAAGCTTGGCAGAATACAGATTTTCAACAACTGGTCGCCCTATATGGTAGACGATCCCGAAAACAAGGTTTGGATAGGTCTTGAATATTTCTGCGATGAGGGCGACGATTTTTGGAATATGACCGATGAGGAATGTATTAAATTCGCCGTAGACGAGCTTGTTAAAATGGAAGTTATTAAGTCTGAAGCAAATGTTTTGGATGCTCACAGAGAAAAGGTTAAAAAGGCATATCCCGCATATTTTGACACATACAGCGAAATGGATACTCTGATTGAATATCTTGACACATTTAAAAATCTTTTCTGTGTAGGCAGAAACGGTCAGCACCGCTATAACAATATGGATCACTCTATGGCTACAAGCTTTGAAGCGGTTAACAACATTCTCTGCGGAAGCATAAGCAAGAAAAACATTTGGAGCGTAAATA
>JAJBVU010000057.1 GCA_020859645.1 Eubacterium sp.
TCATAATATCATAAAGAGAATTTGCCGAAAATTTCCCACGAAGGGTTAAAAAATTCCTTGACAGAAAAAAGGGGAAGTATTATAATAAACTTGTAGTGAGATATTACACTATTTCCGACAAATCAAACACCACGAAAACCCCGAAAGCTGCGATCTTTCGGGGTTTTATTATTTCAGCTTTTCTCAGATATAAAACACCTCTCCGCCGCTTACCGTGAAATTCTTTCTCCAATAAAACCTAACGGAGGAAAGAATTTCACGGTAAGCGGCACCTCCCCTCAAGGGGAGGCTTTGTAAACTGCCGCAGCCGCAATTATCATCTTCTCATAAAATGTTTATCAAAAAAGAAAGCCCCCGGATTGAACCGAGGGCAAAATTTTATTAATATTTACTTCTTAATTCCTTAGCGGCGGCAACAAGGTTTTTAAGACTGGGAACAGTTTCCTCGGTGCCTCTTGTTTTAAGACCGCAGTCAGGGTTGACCCAAAGCTTCGAAACCTCTGTTTTTTCGGTCATTTTATTAAGAGCCGAAACAATTTCTTCAACTGAAGGTACTCTGGGGGAGTGAATGTCATAAACTCCGGGGCCTACCTCTGTTCTGAAATTGTTTTCCTTAAGAGAATCCAAAATCTGAAGGTCTGAACGTGACGCTTCAAAGGTGATTACGTCTGCGTCCATATTGTCGATTGCCTTAATAATGTCGGTAAATTCACTGTAGCACATATGTGTGTGAATTTGTGTCTCGGGCTTAACGCCGCTGTGAACAAGACGGAAGGCAGGAATTGCCCAGTCGAGATAGTCGCTTTCCCAGTCGGTTTTTCTTAAGGGCAGCTTTTCTCTGAGAGCCGCTTCGTCAACCTGAATTATTTTAATTCCGTTGGCTTCAAGGTCTAAAACCTCGTCACGAATGGCAAGAGCTATTTGATAAGCACATTCCTTAAGTGAAATATCCTCACGGGGGAAGCTCCAGTTAAGGATTGTAACAGGACCTGTAAGCATACCCTTCATAAGGTGATCTGTTTGGCTCTGGGCAAAAACTGACCATTCAACGGTTATGGGCGCTTCTCTTGAAACATCTCCCCAAACGATAGGGGGCTTAACACAGCGTGTTCCGTAGGACTGAACCCAAGCTTTTTCCGTAAAGAGGAAGCCCTTAAGCTTTTCGCCGAAATATTCAACCATATCGTTTCTTTCATATTCGCCGTGAACCAAAACGTCAAGACCTATTTCTTCCTGTAATTTAATACATTCCGCAATTTTTTCCTTGTTGAAATTCTTGTATTCCTCTTCGGTTATATTGCCTTTTCTTCTGGCTGTTCTGTTGGCTCTGACATCTGCAGTTTGAGGGAATGAGCCTATTGTTGTAGTTGGGAACAGGGGCAGATTAAATCTTTCCTTCTGAATTTTTTCTCTTTCTGCAAAGGCAGGCTGACGGGTGAAGTCGCTGTCTTTAATTGCGGCAACTCTTTCCTTAACGGCTTCATCAAGGGCTTTTCTGTCGTCTGCGAAAACGGCGGAGTTTGCCTTAAATTCCGCTGTATCTTCGTAATCATCTGATGAAAGAACTGTTTTAAGCTCTCCAAATTCATTAACCTTTTCCTCTGCAAAGGCAAAGTGGCGTGTATATTCTTCGGAAAGCTTTGTTTCGTTCTTTAATGTGTAGGGAACATGAAGCAGTGAACAGGAAGTATTCAAAACAACCTCTGCTCCGAGACTTTCAAGCTCCTTAACTGTTTCAACAGTCTTTGAATAGTCATTTTTCCAAATGTTCTTTCCGTTTACAACTCCGGCAAAAAGAGCTTTGTTTTTGGGGAAGCCGTTTTTCTTAACAAGGTTCAGTGTTTCCTTTCCCTCTATGAAGTCAAGACCTATTCCGTCAAAGTCAAGGGCACAGACTTCATTGTAACAGTCTCTTATGTCTCCGAAGTAAGTCTGAAGAATAACCTTAACGCCCTTTTTGGAAGCAAGGACTGTTTTATAGATTTCCTCGAAAAGTGCAATTTCTTCTTTAGTTAAATCCTTAACAAGACAGGGTTCGGAAATGCTTATATATTCAGCCCCCAAATCAGCAAGCTTTTCTATAATTTCACAGTAAACTTTAGCTGCATCCGCTGCAAAATCCTTTTCGGTCTTGTTTCCCGTATACCTTGAAAGCTTTAAAAGTGTAAATGCGCCTATTAAGGCAGGAACTGTCTTAATTCCCAAATTTTTGGCTTCGACAAATTCATCAAAGGGCTTTGTATCGTTTAACTTAAGCACTGTTTCGTCATCAATTTCGGGAACAATATAGTGGTAGTTTGTGTTAAACCACTTTTTCATAGCCAAAGCCTTAACGTTTCCCTTTTCTCCCTGATAGCCTCTTGCCATAGCAAAGTAGGTGTCAAGGGGTGAAGCATTAAGCTCTCTGTATCTTTCGGGAATTATGTTTAAAAGTACAGCGGCATCAAGAAGATTGTCATAAAACGAAAAATCGTTTGAAGGTATAAAGTCAATTCCGGCAGCAGCCTGTGCGTTTAAGTTGACAGATCTAATGTATGCAGCGGTTTCCTTAAGCTCATCGGCGGAAACGGCTCCTTTAAAATATTTTTCCGATGCAAATTTAAGTTCTCTTAAGCTGCCTATTCTTGGGTAGCCTATTACAGAAGTTTTCATATTATCAATTTTCCTTTCATGATTTTGTTTTTCATAAGTATACCAAGCGAATAGGAATAAGTAAAATACCAAAAAACAATAGCTTGATATAGCCATAAACTATAC
>JAJBVU010000312.1 GCA_020859645.1 Eubacterium sp.
ATCTAATTCTCTTCAACTCTCTCAATACACTGGGCATTATTCCCTTCTGGATCTATTTCCTTAAAATTTCCAATTTGCGATGTATTGCTGCCACAGTCTGTACATGATCCGTTAGACTTTTTTATTGCTTCAGTTATTTTTTTTACCATTAATTGAGCCTTATGAACAGACATGCCTTTAAAACGAATCTTCTTGACATTTCCTTTTTCATCTATCTCAATCTCCCCTTCACTTTTGATCGCATTGACCACAGAGGTTATGATTACACCAACAGTTCCAGAAGAAATCATGAATTGTACAGTATCGGAATTTAGAATCTCAGCGATCGCACTAGCATCAATTGAATAGAGTTTTTTATCCCGTTTTGGCAAAAAAGTATTGTCTGTGATATTCTTTCCCTTCACGCTTCTTATTTCATCTTCAAAAACATATTCACAGCCATGCTTTCTTATGAAAATTTCCAAATCATTTTTGTTTGGAATTTCCATTCCAATTTCCCTTAAACAACCTACAACGGTTTCTACTACTTCCTTGTTACCCTCAAGGACAATCAAATTTTCATCCACATTATCCATAAATAAACCCCTTTATATTTCTCCTCTAAAATGCAACACAGAAAAATCGACCATTTATTAAACCATGCTTTTCTTTTTTATGCATACAGCCGTTCAAAACGAACAAACCTCTTTTTCATCATCACTCTCTTGAGCGTCGCTGTATATTCCCCATCGACCATAGTTTTTATTAGCTCTTTCTGATAACAGTTTATCAATTTCAGCCTTAGCTTCAAATTCGGATAATTCCTCCTCTCGAAGTGAATCAATGATTTCTCATATAACCTCAGATAACTCTCTCGCACTCATAATAAAACCCGTCTAGTTATAATTGGCTAAACAGTCCAATTCAGATAACATTTTAATAAACATTTGATTAAACGAAAAAAACAGCTATCCTTCATCCTCTGACAGCTGATCTTCCCTTCTCCCAAAAACTATCCTGTACTACATTATTGTGCTACATCATATACAGTCTTCGGTCATCTGTAGACCTTTCATATGTCACTTAGCTAATCAAGTATCGACAAGTTCCATAATCATTTGGTTCATGCTTGCACTATAAAAGCTATTATATATGGAATTAGCTACTCAGTCAAGTGCTTACTTGTGTATTTTTTGCAAAACCGAGAGTCTTCATGGTTTTGCAAGAATGTGGGACTCCCTCGTCGGATACACAGTAAATACATTCGGCTGTGTGGGAGATACAGCAGCATCATCTCCTGCAACCACTTCACATTTATCCTCCCGAAGCATTTCCTTCTCGCATCTGCGATAATATTCTACCATGCCTTCGTATATCCAGGCTCCCCGCAAATAATATCCACAGTTACGGCATCGGTCAATTCTTCTGAACGACTTGAAGAATATATGACAATTTTCACATTTATATATGTGTCCTCGCACTTGAATTGGCTCTGATTTAGAATTGTTCTTTTTGACTTTGCAACCTATACAATCCTCGTCTATTGCGCCGATGCTCAATAGCACAACAATGACTCTCTGCGCCCATGCCGGATTTGAAGTCGGGATTTGCCCATACCAGTCTTCATTCTGTACAAGCGCAATGAGCTGCTGTGGAATCAGGATATCTTCATCACCGGAAATTCGATAATCAGGGTTCGGATATAGGTTTCTGCAAATGATTCCATTCACAACAATCGGCACAACTCCTTCACTTCGCATTGACTGGTAGAGTGAAAGGAACTCACTGGTCTTCATAGCCTGCAACATAACTGTCTGTACCGTGCGCTGTTTGAACGGAGAAAATAGCGCTTGATCTGCCTTCTGTGCTGCAGGGCAGTTATATACTGCTTCATAAATCAGAGGAAGAACATGCTGCTTCTCCGCAAGCTGAAATAGAGCAAGCCATTCATTCGGCTGCATTTCTTTTTCCCACTTTACTTTTTCGTTATTTAGAGCAGCTTTTAATGCTTGCAACAAAAATAAATTCGAATTCTCCATATCTCATCTCTCCAAAGTAGTTTTTGCAGACTTCGGCAAAATATTGGATAGGCTTTACTTTGTCTTCTCTGTCTTATGTCCATTAAGCAAGGTCATTATAGCCATAGCTATAATGGTGCCTAGCAGCGCTCCGATTGTATTATGCAAAATATCATCCATTTCGGCCAGCCCCAAATTAAAAGAAAGCTGAATTACCTCGATTATAAAGCTAAAGGCTCCCAATAAAAACGTGGGAACAATGATGCTAATCGCTTTAGGCCAACGGTCAGAAATTAACGTTTGAAAGAAAAGCCCCGCCGGAAAAAAAGGACAATGTTCAAAAAATTTTCTCTATAGATCTCTGGGTTAGAACGTGCATCACTATAGCTTTGGAATAATGGCTGAAAACCCTCAGAAACGATTTCAGCAGATCGTCCGTGTAGTGTGGCCAATAGTATTATGATTAGCCAAAATACTAACGCTAAGGACCATAGCATATTGGATTTTATGTTTACTCTCTTTATAACATACATTACCACGGCATCCAGCACCGATATTAAAGGAAGTAATAAGGCGAGTGCATTCCATGGAAGCATATAAAGGTAAACAAAAAATGACTGCAGTATATTATGCACCTCCCATTACCTATTAGAGCGCTCTCGGAAACTCTAAACAGCCCGAGATTCCGCTCTTTTTTACATATTCCAAATATATCACTGGCAAACTGGAAGGTGCCGGCTGCCGTCATAACGTATTCGAT
>JAJBVU010000020.1 GCA_020859645.1 Eubacterium sp.
GAAATAATTATTAACAAAAGAAGGAAAATGAAAAATGAATAAAAGCGAAGTTCAGTCTGAAAACAAAATGGGGACAATGTCTGTCAGCAAGCTTTTAATATCCATGTCAGTTCCCATAATGATTTCAATGTTTGTTCAGGCTCTTTATAACATTGTTGACAGTATATTCGTAGCAAAAATCAGCGAAAACGCCTTGACGGCTGTTTCGCTGGCGTTCCCGGTTCAAAATCTTATGATTGCGGTTGCATCGGGAACAGGCGTTGGCGTAAACGCTCTGCTTTCAAAAAGCTTAGGCGAAAAGAAGTTTAAAACCGCCGACAAGGCAGCCAACAACGCAGTGTTTTTGGCTTTTTCAAGCTTTGTTGTTTTTGCCCTTATAGGTCTGTTTTTCTCTCACACATTCTTTGCTATGCAAACCGATATTGAGGAAATCATAGATTACGGAACAAGCTATTTAAGCATTGTTTGTATTGTTTCAATAGGCTCTTTCGGTCAGGTCTGCTTTGAAAGACTCTTACAGGCTACGGGCAAGACCCTCTGCACTATGGTTACACAGTCAACAGGGGCAATTATAAACATAATTTTAGACCCCTTATTCATATTCGGTTTATTCGGCTTTCCCAAAATGGGTATAGCCGGTGCAGCCATAGCAACGGTTATAGGGCAGTGCACAGCCTGTCTTTTGGCTCTGTATTTTAACCTTAAGAAAAACAAGGAAATTCACTTCAGCTTAAAGGGCTTCAGACCCGACCCTAAGATTATCGCCGGCATCTACGCAGTGGGTATTCCCTCGATTTTGATGATTGCCATAAGCTCGGTTATGACCTTCGGTATGAACAAGATTTTCCTGGCCTTTACAACAACGGCAACGGCTGTTTTCGGCGTATATTATAAGCTTCAAAGCTTTGTGTTTATGCCCGTTTTCGGCTTGAATAACGGAATGGTGCCTATTGTAGCCTATAATTTCGGAGCAAGAAAGCCCGACAGAATTAAGAAAACCATTTTCTTAAGCATAACCTACGCTATGATTATAATGCTTATAGGCTTCGGCATATTTATGTTCTTCCCCAGGCAGCTTTTGGGCTTCTTCAATGCCTCTGAGAATATGATGGAAATAGGTGTGCCTGCGCTGAGAATAATAAGCTTCAGCTTCCTTATGGCGGCTTTCGGCGTTGTGTGCAGCTCTGTATTTCAGGCTTTGCGTCACGGGCTTTTGAGCCTTATTATTTCAGTTATGCGTCAGCTTGTGGTGCTGCTGCCCTGTGCATTTATACTTTCAAAGGTAGCTACCCTTACAAGCGTTTGGCTCGCTTTCCCCATATCGGAAGCAGTAGCCTGCATATTCAGCATTGCATTCTTAAGATATGTTTATAAGCTTGAAATTACACCTATGAAGGCTGAGAAAAATAAGTCGAACGATGTCAACCAAAAAATTTAAATTTCCGAAAAAAAGTGTTGACAAAATTTAATTGATGGTCTATAATAGTTTTTGTCGCTGAGGAACACCACTTAAAAGTTCCTCAGCAAAAATATGCAGACGTGGTGGAATTGGCAGACACGCAAGACTAAGGATCTTGTCCATATTGCTTGGGTGCGGGTTCAAGTCCCGCCGTCTGCACTATTTTTTAACGCAGGGCTTAATGCTCTGCGTATTTTTTTGCAGCAAAAAAACTTTTTGTATACGGTTGATATTCAAGCTGTTTTATAGTATAATAACAGTGACAGATCAAGAATATTATTTTACAATATAAAAACAGGGAGGTGCTGTTATGGCTACATCAAGTATATTTGCAAATATTACGGTTAATGATGAAGAATCGGCTAAGGCTATTGCACAGGCGTATGAAGATTTTGAAGCTAAAGGTTTTCCTCACAGAAAGAACAATACAAAATCTATTTTAGAACCGGATAAAATTAAGACTTTTTTTGCAGTACCTGAGGGAGAATATTCAAAATGATCGTAGAAGCAATTAATATATTGGATTTAAGTGAACAAATGGGCGAAAGCTTTGTAAAATCTTGGCTTTCGTCCTTTTCGTGTCCGAAAAACTCAGAGGTTGAAGATTACCTTAAGAACAGTGCTGTCGATTTTGCTAAGAAGGGGATTTCCATTACATATCTTGTTTTCGGCAAAGATGACAAGAAAAGCTATCTTCTGGGATATTATGCTGTCACTTATAAAATTTTACAGGTGAGCCGCAGCAATATCAGCAGAACAACCGAACGCCGGATAGCACGTTTCGGTGAGCTTGACAGTTTGAGCAATGCATACTCTTTGCCTGCACCGCTGATTGCACAGTTCAGCAAAAATTTTGCCGACGGTACACCTAAAATACTTACCGGCAGTGAATTAATGAGGCTTGCCTTAGATCAGGTGCAGAATATTCAGCATATGGCAGGCGGACGCATTGTTTATCTTGAATGTGAAGACAACAAATTTATCCTTGAATTTTACAAGAAAAACGGATTTACTGTTTTTTCAAAGCGTTATACAGATGATAAGGACAGTGTGGTATTTTATCATCAGCTCTTGAAATTTTTGAAGTGAAAGCTGCTGTTCTATATCTTAGAAATCTAAAAATGATTTGACCTATGACAGCTGCAGAAAATTTACTATTGAAAAAGTTTTGTGAATTTGTTATAATGTTTTTTGTAAGAGACGGAAAGAGATTTTTAAAAAAACCTAAAAAAGTTTCAAAAATAAAAAGGAAATTTGTATAAAATGCAGAAATTATAT
>JAJBVU010000080.1 GCA_020859645.1 Eubacterium sp.
TGCTAGCATTTATAAATTGATCACTTTGGTTGTATATTTGATGTTCCTGATAACGACGCTACTTTCACCATTTTTCAATAATTATCTCACTGTCAAAATGCAATTTATTGCATTTATTGTATTTTCGGCTCTTGGTTTTACTTTTATATATTGTCCTGTTAAAGTAGCTGCCGCTTTATTGGTGTGCCTGTGTCTTTTTTGTGGCCTTTCGATTAACCCTTTGGCTCAGGGACTGTCGCCTATATATCAAAAGCAATTAACTAAATTTATTTCAGAAGACTCAGAAGATAATGTATGGGCAACGGCAACTTCATTTCCACTAAGAGATTTATTTTTGGCCCAGTTTCTCACAGCGCTAGGTAAAAATGTTTTCAATAAGGCGCAAAGGTATCCAGATTTCAGTCGATTTGATCCGCTTGACCCAAATGGAGAGTTTAGGGATATCTACAATAGAGCTGCGTGGTGCCGTGTCTCTATACTCCCACAGGGGAAAGTTTCATTCAGCTTGGACCATATCAATGTAATTGCCTTGAAACTTCCAATGCAAAATTTGATCGACGACACTAAGATAAACCGTATATTAACCAATCAACCTCTGAACCATAAACAGTTCCGGTTTCTTTGGAAGTCAGATAATCAAGGACTGTACATTTATGAAGTACTGCGTGACCCGCAGTTAATAGCGTCTAATGAAGACTTCGAAGCTTTAACAATAGGTACGCGTGATTATAATTTAGATGAATTGACATTAATTACTGAAAAAACTCTCTATAATATAGATAATTTAGCTGACATCAATACTCCCATGTCGAAAATAGCGCGAAAGGAAAAAATTTCATTATACCACGAAGAAAATTTGACTATTCAAGGGTGGGCCGTTGACAACCTGGCAAAAAATAACAATAGCGGTGTAGTATTTTCAGTCGATAACGGGGAGATATTCTATATAGCTGAAAACAAAATTACTCGTCCTGATGTTGCAACGCACTTCAGTAACAATAACTACCGAAAATCTGGATTCACCGCTTACATTCCATTATCGGAATTAAGTGAAGGAGCGCATGAAATTACAATGATAGTATTATCGTCTTCCGGACTTCAATATTATGAAGCATGTAGCTTTACAATCGAAATATTAAATCGCCCAGTGAAATAGCTTTACACTATTCTGAGCATGCCGAATGACCCATTGGCGTTTTAGTATCAATTTTATGAAATTCATTTTAACCGATGCAGTTCCGGTAAGATAAGACTTATTTCCAATAGAGCGATTATTATCCTTAAGGCCGTAAGGAATTAAAATGGCAGCAAAGTATATAGACCGCTTAAAACCATTTTCGCTAACGATTATTGCCTTCACAATGTTCCTTATTATTTTGGTGCCCCCTAGTTTTATGACTGTCGGATATGGTTTTTGGGGCACATTCGATCGGGTGTTTGGCCATGCCACCGCCGCAGGCATTAACGCATCGGCGCGTATAACTTTATTCACATTGTATAATGTAGTGGCGATACCACTGTCGCTACTAATCGCAAGTTACTTAATTTACCGCTTTATAAAAAATATCAATGAACTTCAAGGGGAAGTAAGAGAGTTTCTAAATGAAATTGCTATTGCCTTAATCATCCTATTGTTTCCGTTAATTTACAATAAGTATAGCACTGAATTTTATAACGATGGGTTTTTAAACCAATTCAATTCCTTTGGGATTGATGTCTGGATTCTCTTAATTGCTACGATTTTCCTCTTACACTATAATAACCAGCCGCATAAAAGAGATGTGATAAAACTCAAGTTTTCGTTCTACTTGTCGATTTCACTGGTGTTTTCTTTAAACTTTCTAGCTCCTTTTTTGTTAAATGAAAATAAAAATATTTTCCCGCACACCCTTATTTTCCTAATCACCTTCTTAGGTTGTACCGTACTCCTTGAAAAGGTTGATTTCGGACGATTTGCGTACGCTACTCAACCGCTGTTCTTCACGCTATTCTTGGGCGGTATTTTTCTCGAACTAACTAATATATTGAATCAGTATGATATTTTTATTATTCAGCGGACAGTTTATTTAAAAATTATCATTGGCAGCCTAATAGCAACTTCATGGGCTATGTATGTTTGTTTTCCAAAACGTCGCCTAAGTTCTTTCCCCACGATCTCACTTATAGGTTTTCTTGCTGGTCTCGCATGGTTCACCACTTTACCGCCGCTAATATACAATGCAGGTACAGAACTCTTCGAACAGGCAAATCACGGTATGCTTGCTAACGATTTTCTTGTATATGGGAAGCTCCCTATTATTAACTCTTTCGATGGACATATGCTTAGAACATCCTTCAACAGTATCTTGTATGGGCTTTTTAATGATGACGCGTTGGGCGCTTCATATGTCGGAAGATACTTTGATATATTTAATATAATTGCCATTATAGCTTTGTTTCTCTTTTTAAGAACCATATTCAATGAAAGTTTTGCATTTATTTTCTCTACTTTTTTCCGAAACTGCCTTTTATTTTTCCACTTAACTTCATTGGATTAATTGCAGTCTTAGCGCTTATCAATGCCCTTAAAGCAATGACTACTCGCAGCTTTATCGTTCTTTACTGCTCAATTATATTTCTAGCTTTATATGAAGCACCAACAGGCATGAGTTATGGAGGGGCATCATTTTTAATATTATTGTTTCATCTTGTTTACATTACGTTTAGGAAAAAATGCCCTATTACTGTATTAAAA
>JAJBVU010000233.1 GCA_020859645.1 Eubacterium sp.
AACGGTGATTATATGAAAGCAATAAAAACTCCAAGCGGAGTCATAAATTATGAGATTACATACAAGCGAATAAAAAGAATAAATTTCAGAGCAAAGCCGGACGGGGTGCTTTATATTTCGGCACCTGCAGGGGTTTCGGAAAGATACATACAAAAGCTTATTTTAGAGAACTGTGAAAAAATGAAAAAGGGAATAGACGATATTGTAAGTGCCGACAAAGCAAAGAATGAGAAAGAAGCGGAAGCTGAGAACTATTTTTATTATTTGGGAAGAAAATACCCTGTTAAACATATTAAAAGCAGTGATGTAAAAGCAGAGCTTTCGGAAGAGGGGGCAGCAGTTTTTGCTCCCGATGAGCTTTCCGCAAGGGCTGCCATTAAAGACCTTTCCGTAAGTCTTGCAAAAAAGGCTTTCGCAGAAGCCTATGACGAGATTTTCCCTTTAATTCCCAAGGATAAGGGCAAAATTCCTCCCAAAATAAAAATTACAATAAAGGAAATGAAAACAAGGTGGGGCAGCTGCACACCGGACAACGGGCATATTTCGCTGAATTTGGCTTTAATAAAATATCCATACGGCTGTACAAGATATGTTCTTCTGCACGAGTTTGCACACTTTTTCCACCGAAACCACAGCAGGGATTTTTATGCCTTTGTTGAAAAATATATGAGTGACTATAAAAAATATGAGGGTATTTTGAAAAAGCCCTATTATGAGGTGACATTATGAAGAAAACAGCGGCAGTGGGTATGTCGGGAGGGGTGGACTCTTCCGTCTGCGCATATTTGCTTAAAGAGGCAGGCTATGACGTTATAGGGGTGACTATGCAGATTTGGCAGGACGAAACCCAAGACGAAATTCAGGATAACGGCGGCTGCTGCGGTCTTTCGGCAGTTGAGGACGCAAGGGCAGTCTGCGGAAGGCTGGGCATACCTCACTATGTTTTGAACTTTAAGTCCGAGTTTAAAAAATATGTTATTGATTATTTTACTGCGGAATATTTAAAGGGCAGAACTCCAAATCCCTGTATAGCCTGCAACAGATATGTTAAATGGCAGGCGCTTTTAAACAGAGCCGTTGCCGTAGGGGCTGACTATATTGCCACGGGGCATTATGCCAAGGTGGGGATTTATCCAAAAACAGGCAGATACAGCCTTCACCTTGCCAATACATCTACGAAGGATCAGACCTACGCCCTTTACAGCCTAACTCAGGAGCAGCTTTCGAGGACCCTAATGCCCGTTGGGGAATATGACAAAAGCCAAATAAGAGAAATTGCGGAGAAAATAGGGCTTTCCGTAGCAAATAAGCCCGACAGTCAGGACATCTGCTTCGTGCCTGACGGAGACTACGGCAGGTTTATAAGAGAAAATACCGATGCTGAAATTCCGGAAGGAAATTTTGTTTCCCCCGAGGGCGAAATTTTAGGCAGACACAAGGGCATAACCAACTACACACTGGGTCAGCGGAAGGGCTTCGGCTTATCCTTTAAAACCAGAATGTATATAACTGAAATCCGTCCGGAAACAAATGAAATCGTTTTGGACCAAAACGCAAGGCTTTTTAAGTCTGTTGTGGAAATAGATGACTTTAATTATATGGGAATTGATAATATAACAGAGCCTTTAAGGGCTGAGGGTAAGCTCAGATATTCTCAAAAGGCTTCGCCCTGTACAATTTATAAAAAGGGCGATAAATTAATCGCAGAATTTGACGACCCACAAAGAGCGCCTACGCCCGGTCAGGCAGCGGTTTTTTATGATGACGGCTATGTTTTGGGCGGAGGAACAATTATAAAATCGAAATAAAAACTAAAAAAACCGCAGATCTTTTTTCGAAGTTTCTGCGGTTTCTATTATCTGCATTTTTTAATTTATAGCTCCGAAGTCCTTCAAGGGCCAAACTCTGAACATAATTCTCCCTACGACCTGTTCCTCCGATACACAGCCCACAGTTGATGAACGGCTGTCAACTGAGGTAGAGCGGTGGTCGCCGCAGACGAAAACTCTTCCGTCGGGAACCTGATAGGGCAGCTCTATGTCGCATTCGCCGAAAGCCTTTTCGTTTATGTAAGGCTCGTTCAAAAGCTCATCGTTAACATAAATATTGCCGTCGCTGTCAATGTCTACATAATCGCCGGCAAAGGCTATAACACGCTTTACCAAAATTTTGTTGTTATAATAGAAGGAAACTATATCCCCCTGTTTAAAGTTATAATTTTTGATTGAAACAACAATGTCTCCGGCGCTTAAGGAGGGGGTCATTGAAGAGCCGTAAATCTGAAGAACCGGCAGAAACAAGGTTGCCACCAAAACAGATACAGCCGCTACGGTTATAAGAATAAAAACAGTGCTGCGGAAAACAGCCTTCCAGCGGTTTATATAAACCGTCCGCTTAAGCTCTGTCTCAATCTCTGCCGAGGAGGGGTATGCAGTTATTTCATTCATTGGTTTCGTCCTCCGCTTTTTCCTTTATATTTTGAAGATACTGCTCCGCTGCTTTTTCGGCTGCTTCAAAAACGCTGTTGAGACGCAGAGCCGCTTCCGCAATTGAACCCGATTCTTCCAAAGCGATTTTTTTATTTTCAAGCTCCTCATTTTTTTTCTTAAGCTCCTCTTCAAGGGCTTCCGCACGCTTAGTCTGTTCCAAAAGCAGTTCAAGAAGCTCCTGACGTTTAAGCTTTTTCAGAGGATTTTTTTTATCCTTAGATTTATCTTTATTTGGTTTATC
>JAJBVU010000344.1:0-347 GCA_020859645.1 Eubacterium sp.
GTTGTATCTCCCCTGTTAATCGAAAAAGAAAGATAAATAACGGGGAGGTGAAATTATGACAGATTTAGAACTAATATTGATCCTGATATTGCTTATAATCATCATATCAAAAAATTAACCGCCCTATTTCGCACATAGGACGGTTGCAGTAAGATAATTCTTATTTTACTGTAAAGTCAAAGTCGAGATACACCGCTTTCACGATTTCTCTTGTGTTTTTATTATAATTCATTTAAGGTCAAAAGTCAAGGATTTGAGAAGCATTTTAAAATATTTTTAAAAAGAAAATTTTATGAAGTTTCGAAAATTTCTGTTGTGTCACGCTTATTTTTGTTGTACAATTATTT
>JAJBVU010000344.1:357-2723 GCA_020859645.1 Eubacterium sp.
GTTCGGAGGCAGTTTAAAAAATGGAAAGCTATAAAAATATAACAGACAGCATAATTTTAGAGGTTAAAAAAGCCGTTTCCGGCAAGGATGAAGCCCTTAAAAAGATTTTAACAGCCATTGTTGCCGGAGGGAACATTCTTTTGGACGACATTCCCGGCGTAGGCAAAACAACAATAGCCTTAGCCTTTTCAAAGGCTTTGGGGCTTGACGTAAACAGAATTTATTTAACGCCGGATGTTCTGCCTACTGATATAACAGGCTTTACGGTGTATAATAAGCAGACCGACAGCTTTGAATATAAAGAGGGGGTTGTAATGTGCAATCTTCTCCTTGCAGACGAAATTAACAGAACATCTTCTAAGACCCAGTCGGCGCTTTTGCAGGCTATGGAGGAAAAGCGTGTTTCGGTAGACGGAAAAACCTATAACATTCCTACGCCCTTTACAGTTTTTGCAACCCAAAACCCCATAGGCTCAATAGGTACGTCAAAGCTGCCGGAGTCACAGCTTGACCGTTTTCTTATTCGCCTTTCAATAGGCTATCCCCACAAGTCAGACGAAATAGCTATTCTTAAGGGCAGACGGGGAAACAATCCTCTTGACGATGTGAATAGGGTTATAGACAAGAGCGTTCTCTGCGAAATTCAGGCAGCCGCAAAAGAGGTTTTTGTTGACGATAAAATTTATGAAAAAATTGTTGACCTTTCGGAAAAGACCAGAAAAAGCCCCAAGCTTTTAACGGGCATAAGCCCCAGAGGCTCACTTTCAGTTTTGCATATGTCTATGGCTGCAGCTCTCTGCGACGGCAGAGACTACACTGCCCCCAAGGATATAAAAGCGGTTTTTAAAGATACCTGTTCTCACAGGGTAACCTTAAGCCCTCAGGGCTTAGCCGAGGGAGCAACCGCCGAGGGAGTTTTGGAAGAAATTTTGAAAAGCGAGAGATTATAAATGATAAAGACAAAGCTTATTTATATTGCGGCTCTTATTCTCAGCGCAGCCCTTATACTTATGTCAGACAAATACCCCTTTATAGTTCTTCTTGCGCTGCTGATTTCAATACCGCCCCTGTGTATAGCTCAGCTTTTGCTGACATTTCCCTTTTTAAGCATAAAGGGCAGTATTAAAGACACAATAGTTGAGGATAAAGCCGAAAACCGCCTTTTTTTGGAGATCAGAAGCCTTATGCCAGTTTTTTCCGGCACGGTTTATTTAACCATGACAAATCTTTTAACAGATAAAACCCGAAAGGAAAAAATCGAATTTTCAGCTCTGCCTTTTATAAAAAACAGAATTGTTTTAAAGCCATGTCCCGACCACTGCGGAACTGTTGAGATCACTGTTAAAAGGCTTGTCATAAGAGATTTTGCAGCTCTTTTTAAGCTTACAAAAAGACCGAACCTATCCTTCAAGCAGTACATACTGCCGGACTTTGTTGAGCCTCATCTCAGTTCATATCTTTCTAAAACAAACATAAATCTTGAAGAGGATTTGTTTTCCGAGGAAAAAAGCGGAGACGACCCAAGCGAAATTTTCGGCATAAGAGAATACAGAGAAGGCGACCGCTTAAGACAAATTCACCACAAGCTTTCCGCAAAAAGAGACAAGCTTATTTCAAAGGAATACAGCCTGCCCATAGATAAAGAAATAACTTTGCTTTGCGCTCCATATTTCGATACCCTTAAAAACACGGATACTGAAATTTTTTATGACAGAGTATACAGCGTCAGCAGAGAGCTTATAAAAAACAATATTAAGCATACAATTGTTTTTAAGTCCTTTTCAGGCAGTACGGCTTTCAGGGTTGAAAGCAAAACGGATATAACCGATATGGCATGTGTGCTTATAACCCAAAAGCCTGCCGCCGCCCCTGCGGAAGCAGCCGGCGAAAACACAATTTATATTGACGGAAGAGTATAGATATGTTTAAAAAACAACATTTTGAAATTATAGATAAAAAAAATCATTTAACTTTTTTAACCGATACCGCCGTTTTGGCTTCCGGCATTGTGGGCTTTTTACTGCTGTTTTTTTCTGTTTTTGATAAGGAGTGCAGCGGAGAGCTTTTGGCAAACAGCCTTGCGGCGGCAGGAGTTATTGCCATTGTTACGCTTATTTTAAAAAGGCATTGGGTTAGTGCCCTTATTTTAAATCTCATCTGTATCGGCGGAGTTATCTGTATAAATTATGATGTTCTTCGGGTCGGCTTAATACAAATTATAAACTATGCCAAAACCCACCAAAGCTTTGTTTTGGATACTGATGTATATACGGTATTGTTAAGAGTATCGTGGTTCAGTTTTAGTTTGATATTGGCTTTTGCTCAAACTCTCCGTTTAAGCTTTATTCGGCTTTTGGGAGTTTTAG
>JAJBVU010000044.1 GCA_020859645.1 Eubacterium sp.
GGGTATTGCAAGAGCTTTTTTTAAATTTTTACAGATATATAAACATTTTTGCGGCTGCATCATTAGGCTAATACAGCCCTTTAAATGATTATTTTTTTCTGAAGGGCAGAAGCACAAGCAGAAAAGCGGCGGCGCAGAGGACGATTGTTCCGCCGGGGGCAATATCCCAAAAGCAGGATATAAAAAGCCCTATAAGGGTAAAGCAAACAGCGAACACAACCGACAGAATTATGTTTTGTCTGTAGCTTTTTGAAACCAAAAGAGCGCAGGCAACGGGAATAACCATAAGGGAGGAAATAACCAAAGCCCCTACGGTTCTGGCGGAAACACTGACCGCAACAGCAGTAAGAAGTGTAAAGGCAAAGTTTATGCCCTTAACGGGTACCCCCGAAAGAGCTGCCCCCTCCTCGTCAAAGGCTATATAAAAAAGCTCACGGTAGAGAAGAAGGGTTATAACGATAACCGCCGCCGAAAGAACAATAACCGCCGCCGTCTCCCCTGGGGTAATCGCCACAATTGAGCCGAAGAGAAAGCTGTTGAATGAAGCGGTATTTTTAACAAGGCTTGAAAAAACCGCCGCAAGCCCCACGCCTATTGAAAGAACAACAGCTGTTGAAATTTCAGAATAATTTGGGAAAAACCGTCTGAAAAACTCTATTGCAAGAGCCGCTAAACAGGCAAAGGCAACCGCCGAGCCTATGGGGTTCACCGACGCAAACAGCCCTATAGCCACCCCTGCAAGGC
The DNA here is from genome assembly GCA_020859645.1 of Eubacterium sp. Taxonomy (GTDB): domain Bacteria; phylum Bacillota; class Clostridia; order Lachnospirales; family CAG-274; genus JAJQCI01. Next base: position 745 of record JAJBVU010000044.1, read on the forward strand.
TTGCGTGGGAAAGGGCGTCGCCTATTGATGAAAGCCGCTTTAATACGATAGTATTGCCTATAAGGGGCGTTATTATGGATATAAACAGACCCACCGCAAAGGCACGTCTGATAAAGGCATATGTGAATATTTCCATTTAATTTATACCTCCCTGTGGTGGTTATTGTGGTGATAATGCTCTGAATAGTTCTGCTTTAAAAATTCCTCTGTTTTATATATTCGGCAGGGTTCGTTTTCGGAGAGAAGCAAAACCTTGTTTGAGTGGTGAAGAACGGAGCTTAGGTCATGGGTAACCATAATTATGGTGTAGCCGGAAAGGTTTAAGCCCCCTAAAAGACAGCAGATTGAGTCAACGGCGTTTACGTCAATGCCTACCGTAGGCTCGTCTAAAAATATAATTTTAGGCTCCGAAACAATGGCTTTGGCTATAAAAACTCTTTGCTGCTGACCGCCGGAAAGTGAGCCTATAAGCTTGTTTTTAAGGTCATAAATTCCCACCTGTTTTAAGGCTTCGTCCGCTCTTTCCTTATCCTCTTTTTTCGGGAAGCTGAGAAAGCCTTTTAAGGGATAAAGCCCCGACATAACTACCTCATAAACGGTTGCCGGAAAGTCTCTGTTAAAGCCTGTTGCCTTTTGTGAAACATATGCAAGACTGCCCTTGGCTTTGTACTTTCTTGAGGGTATGCCCTCTATTAAAATTTCGCCCTTTTGAAGCTTAAGAATGTTTAAAATAAGCTTTAAGAGAGTGCTTTTGCCTGTGCCGTTGCTGCCTAAAATGCAGAGAAAATCACCTTTTTCAACGCTGAATGAAACGTCCTTTAATATATTTTTGTCCGGGTAGTCAAAGCTTACGTTTTTTACCTCAAGAATCATATTGTCACCTCATTATTAAACGGTTAGTCATCATATTTAAGCCCTTTTTCAAGGCTTTCAAGATTTGCCCTCATTACATCGAAATAGTCATAGCCCTGCTTTTCCTGCTCCGTTGTCAAGCCCTCAAAGGAGCTTATGGGGTAAAGCTCTATCCCTAAGTCCTCCGAAATTGCGGAGGCGGTTCGTGAGCCTGTCAGCTCCTCATAAAAAATGCAGCTTATATTATTTTCTCTTATGAAGTCATAAATTTCTCTTACCTTTCGTGGAGACGGCTCAGACTCGGCGCTCATTCCCTCAACGGCGCTTTGGTTTAAGCCGTAAGCCCGGCAAATATAGCCGTAGGCTTCGTGGGAAACTATTATGTTTCTGCTTTTTAAATCCGCAAGGGCATTCTTATAGTCTAAGTCAAGCTGAATTATTTTGGCTTTAAAGCTTGCTAAATTGTCTCTGTAATATTCTTCGTTTTTCGGGTCTGCTTCGGACAGGGCTTCGCATATGTTTTCCGCTTCGGTTAGGGCGTTGTAGGGGTCAAGCCAAACATGAGGGTCGGCGTCCTCAACATGCCCTTCTTCTTCGTGTTCCTCTTCATCCTCATCGTGGTGGTGGCTGTCCTCATAGCCGTAGAGTATATCGCAGCCCTCCGAGGCTTCAACGTAAATAAGATCGTTTTTCACAGACGCCTTGATTTTATCCACAAAGCTTTCCATTCCCAAGCCGTTGTAAACTAAAACGTCGGCTTTTTCAAGATAAAGCATTGCCCCTGTGGAAGGCTCCCAGTCGTGGGGCTCGGAGCCGTTTGGCACTAAATTTTTAATTTCCGCCCTGTCTCCGCAGATTTGGCGTGTCAGGTCATACATTGCATTAAATGAAGTGCAGACCTTAAGCTTATCGCTTGTTTCCGTTTCCGAACAGCCGCACACAATAAACGCCGCAGCTATAACTGCAATAAAGACTTTATATATTTTCATAACGGTTTTCACCCTTTTGTAAGTCATTGTTTCCTAATGTTTTTCCTTAATTATATAATTATACCATAAGAATTAATTTTGTAAACAAAAATATGAAAAACAGTATTCTTAAGGAAAAAATAGTTTGACGTAT